>JALSNC010000035.1 GCA_026987195.1 Desulfobulbaceae bacterium
TCGTCGATGAAAACGTGGACGAACTCAACCTTGACGACTCCCCGGACCTGGTGGGTATCTCCATGATGCTGACTGTGCAGGTCAGACGGGGCTGGCAGATCGCCGACCTGTATCGGGCGCGGGGTATCCCGGTTCTTTTCGGCGGCATTGCCACCATGCTCCATGCCGAAGAAACCATGGCACACGGCTCGGTCTTTTTAGGAGAGGCCGAAACCCGCATGGAAGAAGTGCTGGAGGATTTCCGCAACGGCGGGCTTAAGTCCTGCTACAACTATATTGATGATCGCCCGGACATCGGCCTGGTGGGTCCGGCCCGGCGCGACATCCTCAACAGAAAACTGTACAACTACAAGGGTGTGCAGATGGTGGACCTGGTGCATGCCTCCCGGGGCTGCCGCTTCAACTGCTATCCCTGCGCCGTCTCCTATCTTGGCGGCCGTGACTTTCGGCCCCGGCCCATTGACCGTACCATCGAGGAGCTGGCCGGGATCGACAACAACCGGCTATTTCTCGTTGACAACTCCCTGGCCCAGGACACCGAATGGGAAAAGGCGCTCTTTCGCGAGATGATACCGCTGAAAAAAAAGTGGTGCTGCCACCCCATTGAGGACAAACCCGAAGTACTCGATCTGGCGGCCCGGGCCGGTGCCTGGTACGTGTACCAGGCGGTGTTCGATACCTCCGACTATATCCGGGAACGGATCAAACGCTACCACGATCACGGCATCGGCGTGGAGGGCACCATCCTGCTCGGCCTGGACAACCATACCGAAGACTCCATCAAACGGCTGATTGACTTTCTCCTGGAGATTGAGCTGGATCTGGCCGAATTTACGGTGCTGACCCCCTTTCCCCACACCAGGGCCTATAGCGAACTGGAAGCCCAGGGAAGAATCCTGACCCATGACTGGAATAAATACTCGGCCGACCGGGTGGTATACCAGCCCAAAAACATGAGCCCGGAACGACTGCAGGAGCTGCTGGACTACGCCTGGGCCACCTTTTACCAGGATGAACCCCAGCCCATCAAGATGGCGCGGCTCTTCCAGCAGGTGGTGCGCAAGGAGATGGAAGACGGGACCTACCGCTCCCGTGACCGGAAGCTGGCAGGGCAGGCCTTCGGGAGGACGACGCGGTGAACCCCGGCATCACCGGGCAGGATCGGGCCTGCCTGGACGCGCTGCTCACCGGCTCGCAACATGCGGGCCGGGAATTTATCATCGGCGGCGCCACCCATGACGATGTCCTGGCCATGGCTGCTGGTCTTTACAGGACAACCCGCGAGATCAACGGCCCGGTCTGCCTGTGCAGCGACCGGCGGCAAGTCCTGGCAGCAGCCCTGCTGGCCTCGCTCATGGGTGGTCCTCCCCTGCTGCTACCGCCGTCTCTTGCCGCCCATACGCTTTTTCGCATGCACAGGGAAAGCAATTTCTCCACAATACTGACCGATGCTGATAAAAAACCGGATCTTCCCGCCAATGTACGGATTATCCGGGCGGACAGCCTGCCGACCAGAGCCGCTGAACCAAAGCCCGCCACACCGGATTCCATTGATCCGGACAGAAAACTGCTCTACATCTTCACCGGCGGCTCCACCGGCAGGCCGAAAATATGGGCCAAGACCGCGGGCAACATCTTTGGCGAGGCCCTGTACCTGGCCCGTCACTTTGGTATTACCGAACAGGACCGCATCCTGGCCACGGTGCCGCCTCTGCACATCTACGGCCTGCTCTTTTCCGTGTTGCTGCCGCTAATTACCGGCGCCCGGGTGGTGGCGGCCACCCCGGTCTTTCCCAGGGAAATTGGAGACGCGGTTCAGCAGCACCGGGCCACGATGCTGGCAGCGGTGCCTGCCCACTATCGGGTACTGCGCAATACCAATCTCCGCGATTCCTCCCTGCGGCTGGCCGTTTCCTCGGCCGGACCGCTGGCCGAAAAAGACAGTCTGACCTTTTACCGCAACTCCGGGGTCGGCGTGATCGAGGTCTTCGGTTCCACGGAGACCGGCGGCATTGCCACCCGCAACCGCGCTCTGAATGAGAAGATATTTACCCCCTTTGCACCGGTTGACCTGCAGACCCGGGACAACCGGCTGACCGTGCGTTCACCTTTTCTTTCGCCGGATCTGCCGCGGACAAAGGATGGTTTTTTTATATCAGCCGACCGGGTGGAAATGCGTTCGGGAGGATTTCTGCCCATGGGGCGGACAGATACCATCGCCAAGGTGGGCGGCAAACGGGTGGACCTGGAAGAAATCCGGGAACAAATCAGCAGGATTACCGGGGTGGAAGAATGCGTGGCGCTTGCCTTTGCCGACGCTGGTGGCCGGGGCGAGATAATCGGCGCCCTGATCCAGGGAACTGCTGATGTCAAAACGGTGAAAGCCGTGCTCACCGACCGGCTGGAACCCCATGCCCGGCCGAAAATATTGCGGCACACCGACCGGATACCAATCCGGGCCAACGGCAAATACGACCGGCCCGCCATCCTGAAACTGCTGCAACCATGAGCGAAATAGGTCATGCCCTGGCCGCCGGCTACGCGAGCATGGCTGCCTGGTCCGAACTGATCGACCGGATCAATGTATTCCCCGTGGCCGACGGCGACACCGGCGCCAATCTGCGCATCAGCCTGGAGCCGCTCAGGCAGGCAGATAAAAACAGACATGATCTGTCCGGACGGCTGCAACGGACCGCCACCGGCAACTCCGGAAATATCGCGGTGGCCTTTTTTCTGCCCTTTGTCCAGACAGACAACCCGCAACAACTGGAGAAAACGGCCCTCCAGGGACGAAACAGCGCTCTCCGCGCCGTGGCCGAGCCCAAACCGGGGGCCATGCTCGATGTCTTTGCCGCCCTGGTCGAGGCCCTGACCTCATCCGGGCCGGAGGACTTCGCCTGCCTGGAAGCGGCCATGCGCCGGGCGGTCAGACGGGGGCCGGACCTGCTGCCCGAACTGACCAAGGCCGGGGTGATCGATGCTGGGGCCCTGGCCATGTATATCTTTTTTTCAGGTTTTTTTCAAAAAATTACGGGGGAAAAACAGATTCGGATCGAACCGCTCCGCTATTTTTCCGGCCGTCTCTCTCCCCGTGACCATCCTGAAGACAGGGAACAGGATCGGTTCTGCATCGACGCCACCCTGCAGGCCGAGGCCACGGAGAGCAATCTTGCCGAAATCGGGCAATTAGGCGCCAGCGTGGTCGTTCAGCCGCTGAATGACCGGCTGAAGATCCATATCCACACCGGAGATGAGCAGCAGCTCCGGGTCCGCCTGGCTGAACTGGGAAAAATCACGGCCTGGCGGGAAGAACCCATTGACCGGCAACAGACGGCCCGCCTCAACCAACGCCACCAGCAGCCTGTCCATCTATTGACCGATGCGGCCGGTTCCCTGCCGAAAAACCTTGCCGGCCAGCACGGCATCAGCCTGCTCGATTCCTTCATTGTTCATGGCGATCAGGCCCGGCCGGAAACCCTGTGCAGGCAGGAGAAGATATACCGGCTCCTGCGCGAGGGCGCCCGGGTATCCACGGCCCAGGCATCTATCTTTGAACGGCAGCAAATCTTTGCAACCATGCGGCAACGGTTTGACCGCTGTCTCTACCTCTGTGTCGGCTCCGCCTTTACCGGCAATTTCGCAGCAGTCACCGCCTGGAAAGCAGAACATGACCCGGAAAACCGACTGCACGTGATCGACACCGGTGCCGCCTCGGGCCGCCTGGGCCTGATCGCCCTGCAGGTCGCCCGTTTCGCTGAAAAAAATGATGATCCGCAAAGAATCATCACCTTTGCCGAACAATGCTGCCGCAATACCGAAGAATACCTCTGTATCAATGAGCTCAAATACCTGGTACGGGGAGGACGACTTGCAAAAACCAGGGGTTTTTTCGGCGACCTGCTGCATAAAAAACCAATCATCAGCCCCCATCCCGAAGGCGTGCGCAAAATCGCTGTCTGCCGCAGGCGCAAGGGCCAGCTTGATATGCTCCTGGACAAACTGGTAGCTGCCGCTCCGTCGCTCATCCTCCTGCAATATTCCGACAACCGGCAATGGCTGAAAGAGTCTGTGCTGCCCGCCGTGACCCGCCAGCTGCCCTCTGCGGAAATCCTGACCGTGCCGCTCTCCCTCACCTCGGGCGTCCACATGGGGCCAGGTAGCTGGGGCGCGGCCTGGTCAAGTTAATTGGTATATACCCTTTTCTTGACATCAGATTACTATTGCCTTACCATGTATCTATCAAGTAAGGGGCAGTCATGTCTGCGGAAATAAACAGGGAGAGCCACTAATGAAGCAAACAGTGAAATTGACAAGTAAGCGCCAGGCAACCTTTCCGGCACAGCTCTGCCGGGAACTGGGAGTTGCAGCAGGTGATGATTTGATTCTTGAACGAAAAAAAATCGGTGACGAGATTTCCTGGCTGCTCAGGCCCGAAAAAAAAATCGAATCAAAATGGTTTGGCGGCCTGCGTAAATATGCCGCCGGGAAAACCCATGATATGGAATCTATTCGCCGTTCCATCGGAAAAACCGTCGGCGACAAGGATATATGAAAAGTATCGCCCTTGATACCAGTGTTGTGCTGCGTCTTTTAGTTGGTGAACCGCGTACCCAGGCAGTGCAGGCCTATGAATATCTTGAGGAGTGCTACCTGGCCGGTGTCGCGGTATATGTTACCGATCTGGTTGTTGCCGAAACCTATCATGGGCTGTGTCATCATTACCATGTGCCGATAAAGGAAGTTGTAGAACACCTGACCGAATTTCTGTCTTCCTCCATGATAACCTCCGGCGGTCACGCCTTGACTGTTTTGACTGAATATGAAGGGACAGGCGCAGGGTTTGTGGATCGTCTCATCAGGGCAGAGGCATTGAATAATGCCCAGGAAATAGTGACGTTTGACAAGAAATTCGCCCGGTTGCCAAACGTGCGGAAAATCCCGTACAATAACCAGCCGTGTTAACCGGGGTCATGGCAAGGGTTAATTGTTTGATATCATACGATTAATCCTTAATTAACGTTTAATTTTACTCTGGCCCCATTCATTTACGGCCCTCCACTGAAATCCTGACCGTGCCGCTCTCCCTCACCTCGGGCGTCCACATGGGGCCCGGTAGCTGGGGCGCGGCTTGGTCAAGTCAAACAGGGTAAAAGAAAAATTAATTCGAGGTGTCAAGATGAGAAGCAGAAAAGGTAGGTCTGGTTGAGTGGCGCGAAACCGGACAATAATGACACCGCAGGAGCGGTGTCACAAGACTTTTTGTATTCTCTCGTCCAACCGCTCCGCGGTGGGACGAACCAACCGGC
>JALSNC010000036.1 GCA_026987195.1 Desulfobulbaceae bacterium
GTGAGAGGCCTTCCCCTGTCACTTTCCCTGTTTGCTGTCTCTGTTTGTTCATCTTGACCGTTGTGCCACGTAACTCCTCACGGGATGGCTAGCCATCGGTTTGTCCGACCACAATGGTGTAAGCGCTCTCAGGGGCCGCAGATTCGGGGTCTGCGCTTACCTGTGCAGGCGTGCCTGACCGCAGGTAAGCGGCTGCAGGGAGACTCTGGTAGCCCGCCTATGCGGGCACGACCGTGCAAAGAGGTAAGCGAAAACTCCGTGCGGCTCCTGTGAGCGCTCACTGTGCACTGCAGGAAAGGCTGTTCCGGCAGTGCCGGGGAAGATAAAAAAAATCTTTACGGATTTTCTGTTACAGGGTATAATTCAACGTTTCGGTGTCTTCAGTGTGAGGATCGTGGTGCTGGCGATGCAAACCATCGGCTCCCGGTCCGGAACAGGGCGTGTCTTTCCGGCTGGCCGGCGATGGGCTGATTCGAGACCGGCCGCCGCCGGCTCCGACTCCATTGAACTGCTTGAAGGGGTTGCAGAAACTACTGTAACTCCTTTTTTATTTATCAGAAAATCAGGGCGCGGGGGGAGGGGTTTTCGTGCCGCCTGGGGCGGAAAGATGAGGGTTTGGCTTGCCGGTGATGCATGCGGCACGGGCGGCTACAGGGCGGTCTGCCGCAGCGAAACCCCGTTACACCGCAGCGCGGTGCAGCGGATGTGTCCCTCTGCCTGATGTTCATCGTTTGTTGGGTCCGCTCCTGCGGGCTTTGTTGAGGCTGTCACCGGAAAGTCCGGTCCTGGACGATGCAGTCCCGAGGTCGTTTCGTTGCTCTGGCCAGAGGATGCGCTTCGGTCGGCCGATGTCTTCCGGAGCAGGATACGATACAGGTGAGGAAACGGGCAGCCGCCGGGGAACGCCGGCGAAATGCAATTGAGGAATGCGTGTTATGAAAAGAGATCTGGAGAAAGTACGCAATATCGGCATAAGTGCTCATATCGATTCGGGCAAGACAACGCTCACCGAGCGTATTCTCTATTACACCAGGCGGATCCATGCCATCCACGAGGTCCGCGGCAAGGATGGTGTCGGCGCCACCATGGATTCCATGGAGCTGGAGAAAGAGCGCGGTATCACCATCCAGTCGGCGGCCACCTTCTGTTCCTGGAAGGGGCATGACATCAATATCATCGACACCCCCGGCCATGTGGACTTCACCATCGAGGTGGAACGGGCGCTGCGGGTCCTGGACGGTGCGGTCCTCATCCTCTGCTCTGTGGGTGGTGTCCAGTCGCAGTCCATCACTGTCAACCGGCAGATGACCCGCTACAAGGTGCCCCGCATCGCCTTTGTCAACAAGTGCGACCGTACCGGCGCCAATCCCTACCGGGTCACCCAGCAGATCCGCGACAAGCTGGAACTCAACGCTGTCATGCTGCAGATTCCCATCGGTCTGGAGAGCGACCTGGAGGGCGTGGTCGACCTGATCTCCATGAAGGCGGTCTATTTCGACGGTGAACAGGGCGACGAGGTCCGTTACGAGGAGATCCCGGACCACCTGCGGGACGAGGCCGAAGAGAAACGGGAGGAGCTGCTCGATGCCGTCTCCATGTTCTCCGACGAGCTGATGGAGGCCATGCTCGAGGAGCAGGAGATTCCCGAGGAAATGATCCATGAGGCCGTCCGCCGGGGCACCCTGAGCCTGGAGTTCGCGCCGGTGATGATCGGTTCCGCCTACAAGAACAAGGGTGTGCAGCCGCTGCTCGATGCGGTCAACAGGTATCTGCCCTGTCCGACAGACATCGAAAACACGGCCTATGACCTGGACAACGACGAGGCCGAGGTGGTGGTCTCCAACAATCCTGATGATCCGCTGGTGGCCCTTGCCTTCAAGCTCGAGGATGGCCGCTACGGGCAGCTGACCTACATCCGCACCTACCAGGGCACCCTGCGCAAGGGAGATACCATTGTCAACAGCCGTACCGGCAAGAAGGTCAAGGTGGGGCGGCTGGTACGGTTGCATGCCAACGAGATGGAGGAGATCGAGGAGGCCGGTTCCGGCGATATCGTTGCGCTGTTCGGCATCGACTGCGCCTCCGGCGACACCTTCTGCGCTCCCGGTATCAACTGGTCCATGAGCTCCATGCACGTTCCGGCACCGGTCATTTCCCTGGCCATCCGGCCGGTTGACAACAAGGCCCAGTCCAACATGTCCAAGGCCCTCAACCGGTTCAGCAAGGAGGACCCGACCTTCAGGACCTACGTCGACCATGAGACCAACGAAACCATTATCTCCGGCATGGGTGAGCTGCATCTCGAGGTCTATATCGAGCGGATGAAGCGGGAGTACAACGCCGAGGTCGAGGTGGGCGCACCCCAGGTGGCCTATCGGGAGACCATCACCCGGCAGGCCGACTTCGACTACACGCACAAGAAACAGACCGGTGGTTCGGGCCAGTATGGACGGGTGGCCGGTTACATGGAGCCCCTGGAAGAGGGCGAATACGAATTTGTTGACGAGATCGTCGGCGGTGTGATTCCGCGCGAGTTCATCTCCTCCTGTGACAAGGGATTCCAGAAGTCCCTGGCCAAGGGCACCCTCATCGGCGCCCCCATCACCGGGGTGCGGGTCGTGATCAACGACGGTGCCGCCCATTCGGTGGACTCCTCTGATGTCGCCTTTCAGCAGGCTGCGGTGGGCGCGTTCCGGCAGGGATATGCCAAGGCCGGGCCGGTGATCATGGAGCCCATCATGAAGGTGGCCGTGGAGGGCCCGTCCGAATTCCAGGGCGCCATCATGGGCAGCCTCAACCAGCGTCGGGGCATGATCGTCGGTACCTTTGAAGAGGGAAATTACACCGTGGTCGAGGCGGAGATGCCGCTGGCCGAGATGTTCGGCTATTCAACGACCCTGCGCTCCCTGACCCAGGGCAAGGCCGAGTTCACCATGGAGTTTGCCACCTACAAGCAGGTGCCCAAGGGCATTGCCGATGAACTGGTCAAGGCCTACGAGGAGCAGAAGAAGGAGAAGTGATTCCGCATCTCTCCGGGAGCGGGGAATTGTCACATCTTTCCAGAGATGGTATTGTTGATGCCGGTACCCGGGCGCGGCCCGGAAAATGCCGGCAGGCCGTGTACACAGATATCCATACCCCGGCGCACGAAAAGCTGTCAGGGGGCCAATAACCAAGGAAGACCGCAACAGCAGGGAGGGCTTTGCCTTCCTGTCAGGGGCAGGGAGACACCCGGTCCCGGCCATGGGTCTTCCGACACGCAGATAGGGGTGGAGCTATGGGTTATGAACCACTGGTAACACAGAATCCGTTGCGGGTTCTGAATATAGGAAGGAACTCCCGGCAGATGGGGCTGGTCATGGCGCGGGCCGGCCTGGGAAAGACCGCGCTGCTGGTCCAGATCGCCCTGGATTCGATCCTGCGGGGCAACCGGGTGATCCACGTCAGCATCGGCGAGACCATTGACAAGGCCCGTGTCTGGTACGACGACATCCTGGGCTTCATCCTCCAGGAGCACAGTGTGGATCGGCCGCACGAGCTCATCGAGATGGTGAAGCGGCACCGCATGATCATGACCTTCAAGGAGTCGTCTTTCAGTCGTGCCAGGCTCGAGGAGCGGCTCAACGACCTGGTGCTGCAGGATATATTCAAGCCCGACTGCCTGGTGGTCGACGGCTTTGATTTCGAAACCACGGACCGCGCCAGCATGGAGGATCTCAAGGACCTGATGGATTCGATGAGCCTGCAGGCCTGGTTCTCCGCCATCTGTCACCGGGCAGACCGGCGGGTCTCGCCCACCGGCGTGCCGGCCCCCTGCCATGAGGTGGATGACCTCTTTGACACCGTGATCCTGCTCAAGCCCGGCAAGGAGAACATCCGGCTGGAGATCATTCGTAACAACAGCGAAAAAGATGATTCCGGCATCAGTCTAAACCTCGATCCCACTACAATGATGGTCAAGGAGGGCTGAGAGGAAACGGTGCGGGGCCGGGTCGCAGCGGACGACGATGCGGCCCCTCTCTTTTCTTGTCTATCTTCATGCGATTCAGGCCCTGCATAGACCTGCATGATGGCAGGGTGAAACAGATTGTCGGTTCGACCCTGCAGGATGGCGATTCCTCCGGCCTGCGGACCAACTTCTCTTCTCCTTTTCCACCCGCCCATTATGCCCGTATGTACCGGGAGGATGATCTCGCCGGCGGCCATGTGATCATGCTCGGCCCGGGCAACGAGGATGCTGCCGCAGAGGCACTGGCCGCCTGGCCGGACGGCCTGCAGGTCGGTGGCGGTATCACTGCGGACAATGCGCGGCTCTGGCTTGATCGCGGTGCCTCGCACGTGATCGTTACCTCGTATGTCTTTCATCATGGTGCGCTCGACGAGGAGCGGCTGCGTGCTCTGACTCGCCTGGTGGGCCGCTCCAGACTGGTGCTGGATCTCAGTTGCCGCTGGCGTGATGACGGCTACTACGTGGTCACCGATCGCTGGCAAAAGTTCACCTCGCTCAGGATCAGTGGCCCGGTACTGGAGCGGCTGGCCTCCTTCTGCGACGAGTTTCTCGTCCATGCCGTCGACGTTGAGGGGCAATGCATGGGCGTTGATGAACGGCTGATTGCCCTGCTTGGCAAAGAGGTTCCGGTGCCGACCACCTATGCCGGTGGTATCGCCTCCATGGCCGACCTGGAGCTGATCCGCCAGGCCGGCCACGGCCGGCTCGACGCCACCGTCGGTTCGGCCCTGGACATCTTCGGCGGCAGCGGCTTGCGCTACCGGGATGTGGTGGAGTTCCATATCCGGGAGAGCAAAAAGCACCGGTAATTCAAGGTGGTTGCCGAGAGCGGTGAACTGTTGCGGAGAACGATCATGCCGGAGAACGAGACGGATGCCCCTGGCCCGGATACCGGTCTGGCCGAGGTCAAGCTTTTTCTGCCCGAGGATCTCTCTCGCGCCTTCCAGCGCTGCGTCTGGATCCTGGTCAACGAGACCGGCCGCGACCGGCTCGACATCATGCACGAGGTCGTCCACGACTTTCTTGTCAAACACGGCTGCTGAAAAAGTGGAGAACGGTTGCCGACAGCGGTGAACTGTTACGAAAATGATGCCGGCAGAGGGTAACCCCCTCACGGGATGTCCAGCCATCGGTTTTTCCGGTCACAATGATGTAAGCACCCCAGGCACCGCATCTTTAAACGGTCGTGCCTGCCCGGCCGTTTCACCGTTCACGCTCCGGATGGTCACCGCCGGTTGACGAAAAATCCGCAGGCTCCTTGACCAGCGCTCCGCCTTCCT
>JALSNC010000037.1 GCA_026987195.1 Desulfobulbaceae bacterium
TTCTTGGTCTCCAGGAAGACCTTGGAGGAGCCGCCTTCGATGAGGTAGGTCGCCAGGGTGAAGGGGGCGCCGGAAAAACCGATCAGCGGCACGGACAGCTCGCGACGCAGGAGCCGGATCGTCTCCATGACAAAAGGCATGGTCTCTTCCGGGTCCGGAACCTGCAACCGTTCCACGGCCTGCCGGCTGCGCACCGGGTCCGGAAACACCGGGCCGCGGCCCTCGTGGAACTCAAGCGTCAGTCCCATGGCCTCCATGGGGATCAGGATGTCGGAGAAAAGGATGGCGGCGTCAAAACCGAAGATCTCGATGGGCTGCAGGGTTACCTCGGTACAGAGTTCCGGTGACTTGCACAGCTCGAGAAAGCTCACCCTGCCGCGTACCGCCTGGTACTGGGGCAGGTAGCGTCCGGCCTGGCGCATGAACCAGACCGGCGTGTAGTCGGTCTCCTCGCCCCGGCATGCCTTCAAAAATGTATCATTCATGAAAAAATTCCTCCGGTGCCATGCTGCCGGGCAGGGCCGCCCGCGGGAGGCCGGTCTGTCGCAATACACCGGCCATGCATGATCTGTAACAGTTCATTGCCATCGGCAGGGGATTATCTGCTGCCCGGCTGGTACGAGCAGAAGGGTTCGGGGCCCAGGTAGTCGCCGGTCATGGCATAGGCCCGGGCCCGGCAGCCACCGCAGACATTGACATACTCACAGCGGCCGCAGTTGCCCTTGTAGCTCTTGAAGTCGCGCAGTTCGTGAAAGAGTTTCGAGTCCTCCCAGATCTCCCTGAAGGGCTGCCTGAAGATGTTGCCGGCCGCTTTGGGGAAATAGCTGCAGGGCAGGACATTGCCGTCCACGTCGATGAGGCAGATGAGCTGGCCGGCCAGGCAGCCCTTGGAGCCGCCGGTGGAAAACTTGAGGCTGCGCCGTCTGAATCGTTCGCCTTCCTCCCTGGCCCGCTGGAGAACGATGCGGTAGTATTGCGGCGCGCAGGTGGGCCGGACCAGCATCTCCTCCTCGTCCTTCTCCATCTGGTAATGCCAGTTGAGCATCTCCTCGTACCGGGATTCCGGGATCAGTTCTTCCATGATCTCCTCGCCGCGCCCGGTGGGAACGATCATGAACAGGTACCAGGCCGTGGCGCCCAGTTGTTTGACCAGTTCGTAGATCCTGGGCGCCTCTTCCTGGTTGCGCCTGGTAAAGGAGGAGTTGATCAGAAAGGGAATGGAATGTTCGTTGAAGAGCCGGATCGCGTTCATGGTCCCTTCGAAGGCGCCGGGCTGGTTGCGGAAATTGTCATGTACCGCGGCCGTGGAGCCGTCCAGGCTGAGCGAGACCATCCTGATCCCCGCCTCTTTGATCTGACGGCAGGTCCCGGCGGTGACCAGGGTGCCGTTGGTGGCCATGCAGATGCGCATGCCCAGGCCGGT
The DNA here is from genome assembly GCA_026987195.1 of Desulfobulbaceae bacterium. Lineage (GTDB taxonomy): Bacteria > Desulfobacterota > Desulfobulbia > Desulfobulbales > Desulfobulbaceae > DRKI01. Next base: position 1,424 of record JALSNC010000037.1, read on the forward strand.
GCCGTATGCGGCGATGTCGAAGACATCGTCCCGCAGCAGGGGCTCGCCGCCCGAAAGAACCACCACCGGGTCTGCGTAGCCGTGAATATCGTCCAGGATATCCCTGGCCTGCGCCAGGGAAAAATCAGGATGCCCCTGCACCTCGAGCTCCGAGGAGGAGCGGCAGTGGACACACTTCAGGTTGCAGCGCCGGGTAATCTCCCAGGCAATCCATTTTGGTACAAATTCCATGCGGCTCTCCGGGAAAGACATCGGTTCCGGTTCCGGCGACGCCGGGACGGCCGATGCGGGATAGGTGCGGGGGCGTGGCCGGACCCAGGTGCCGGGCTCTGTCTCCCTGTTCGACATTGGCGGCAAACTATATAATTGAATCCACGAATACGCAACCCGAAAGCCCTGCCGGCGCAGAAAAGAGGCGTGATGTGCGGATGACGGCCTTTTTCCTGCGGTATGACGTATCGTGGTAGGGGAAGGGAAGACGGACCGGTTCAGGCTGAACCAGGAGGAAAGATCTGCAAATACCGTGGTGTTATGGTATATTGGAACCAGTAAGCCATGCATGCCCCGTGATTGTCTGCGGAGCGGCAATGGTCTTCGACCTGAAAGCTGCAGTTGTTCGACATTGACCAATCCTCTTTTCAAGGAGCCAGTCCATGCAAGAGATCAAGACCGTGGTGACGCCCATCGATTTTTCCGACAACGCGGGCAAGGTGGTCCGGGCGGCGGCCTATGTGGCCGGTACCTTCAAGGCGACCCTGCACCTGATCTTTGTTGTCCAGAACTTTGAAGATTACAGCGGGTTCTTCGTGCCGCCGGTCAATATGCCCAACCTGGAGGAGGAGCTGTTCCAGTCAGCCCAGCAGCGCATGGACAGTTTCGTGGAGGAACACCGGCAGATGTTTTCGGAATTCGGTGTCCCCGATGTCAGGGCCAGGGTCCTTTCCGGCGACGTGGCCGAGGAGATTCTTGCCTATGCCGCGGAAAAGGGCTGCAATCTGATCGTCATGGGCACCCATGGCTACAAGGGACTGGAACGGATCATGTTCGGGTCGGTGGCGGACAAGGTGGTGAAGAATTCCTGCTGTCCCGTGATGACCATCAATCCCTACCGGGAAGAGTGCGAGGAAAAGGCCGGTTGACGGCAGTGTCCGCCGGACGGGTATCGCTGTCTCTGCCGCGCGGGGAGAATCTGCCGTGACCGGTGCCCGCGCCCTCCACCGGCAGACCGTCCATACCCGGGCCTCGGTCAGGGCCGGCGGCTGGCCGGACTGGTCCGGCCAGCCGCAGGTCTTCAAGCACTATCCTTCCGGTTTTCCCCGTCTCGCCCTGGCCCGGCTGCCGGACCTGCGCCGGCTCCTGTTCCTCTGCGCCGGCCTGACGGCCCGGCGGGTATACGGCGACTCCACCTGGTTTCTGCGGGCCAACCCGTCGGCGGGCGCCCTCTACCCCTGTGAGCTCTATGTCCAGGCCCGCGGTGTGGCCGGCCTGGCGGACGGTATCTACCACTTCGAGCCCGACGGCGAACGACTCTGCCTGCTGCACCGGCTGGAAGGGGACGGCCTTGAATCCTGCTGCAGGGACAACCGCATGGTGGAGGGACTGCTGCTCCTGGTGAGCGCCATCTACTACCGGTCGAGCTGGAAGTACCGTGACCGGGCCCTGCGCTACTGTCTCCTGGACAGCGGCCATCTCCTCGGCGGTATCGAGGCGGCGGCCGTCTGTCGGCGGGCGGCGTGCCGGATCATCTGCCGCATCGACCGGCAGCGGCTGGCCGCCTGTTTCGGCTTTGCCGGCCAGGAACATGCCATGGCCATGGTGGTCATGGGCCGGCGTTGTCCTGAACGGGTCTCCTCCCTGGCCATGCAACTGCCCTTTGTCAGCGGCAGTGGCCCGTTTGTCGTCAATCCGTTCATCGAAAAGGCCATGGAGGAGATCGGCCGGCCGGATCAGTGCACGCCGGCCCCGGGTGGCGTACGGTATCCCTTTTCCGCAGAGACCCTGGAGGATGCCATGGCCAGACGGCGTTCCATCCGCGCCTTTTCCGGCGTCCCCCTCAAACAGCGGGAATTCCGGGCTCTCCTTGCCCTGGCGGCCATGCCGCCTGCCCTGGACTGCAATGAACCGGTACGGGTGCTGGCAGTGGTCAACCGGGTGGAAGGGCTGGCGGCGGGGATCTATGTGGACGACCGCTGCCTGGCGGAGGGTGATTTCACCGGCATGGCCCGCCACCTCTGCCTGGAGCAGGACCTGGGCGGTGATTCCGGCGCCACCCTGTTTCTGGCCGGTGCCTCGGACAACTACCTGCCCCTGCTCCTCAAGGCGGGACTCCTGGGACATCGTCTCTACCTCGGCGCCACCGGTCTCGGCTTCGGCTGCAGCGGCATCGGTGCCTTCTATGACCAGGAGGTGGCCTCCTTTTTCGACACCGGGGACATGATCCTCTATGCCCTGGCCGTGGGCAGGTAACCCCTCACGGGATGACTGGTAAGTGTCTGTCCGGAAATACCATTTCCGGACAGACACTGGTAAGCGGTCTCTGTGAGCGCTTGCGCCGTTCAGGCCAGGTATCCCACCAGCACGCCGTTTTTTGTCTCCCCATGGACCTCTGCCTGCAGGGCCTCCCGGTCCCGGGCAAAGGCCTCCATGAAGAGCTGCCTGGCGGAGATGGCAGGGAAATGGACCAGGGTCAGATGGCGTCGGCCACTGGCGGCAGCGGGGAAAACCTCTTCCAGGAGCCCGGCCCAGGGCGCGTCCCCTGCCGCGAACCGGGCCTGCCCGTCTCCTGTCGCTTCTGCGGGATCGGCCAGCAGTCCGGTGAGACCGGTCAGCAGATCCCCGGCCTTCCCGCGGAAGCTCTCACGCCGGGCGATGATATCTTCCACCGCTTCCACCGCCGTCGGCCGGGCGGGCAGGGGGAGCCGCAGGAGCGGTCGCGGCGGCTGGCCGGTGAGCTTCTCGAACTGTTCCTCCAGCCGGTCCAGGCCATCCCGGCCGGTGGTCACAAAGAGATGGGGCGGCTCGGGCAGGTCCTCGGTGCCGAGGAACAGGAGCCGGGTCCAGGCCTTGAGGCGCAGGGCGAGCTGGCTGTCGGTCAGGGTGGAGATGGCGTGCAGCTTTTTCGTCAGGGCAAATTCCTCGCCGGTCTCCTCGCGCAGTTCGGCAAAGAGGCCGTCCTGCAGGGCGCTGATCTTTTCCATCTCCTGTTCCAGCCGCGCCTGTTCCTCGTCGTAGATCTCGGCGAGCTGGAGGACAAGGCGCGCCTGCCAGAGCAGCAGTTCGCGTTCCCTGGCGCTCTTCTCCTCGATGCCGCTGCCGCGCAGCAGGCTGGCGATGATGGAGCTTCCGGTCTCCTTCTGACCGGGCAGGGGCTGGCCCAGGCCGGCCAGGGAGAGGGCGCCGAGCTGGCTGGCATAGTCGTCGCGGCGGCTGCGCAGGTCGGAGACCAGGGCCAGGAAGCGTTCCCGGTTCTCTCCCAGAGGCGCGGGGGCGAAAAAGATGCAGAGTTGCCTGCGGATGAGCTCCCTGGACATGGCATCGAGGTGCATGCTCCCGATTTCCATGTTTTCCACGGCCTGGCAGTAGACAACCCGGTCGAAAACCTGTACAAGGGGGAACAGGACACCGTCACGGGGCACGGTGTCGGGAAAGATACAGACAGTCAGTTTTTTCATATGAAAACGTTACGTGAAAAGATTTCCTTTGTGCTCACCGGCCTGGCCTACCTGATGTTCCACCTGGGTACCAATTCGACCGTGGACAATATCACTTTCGGCTCCATCGTCTCCGGGACCGTGCAGCAGCTCCTGACCACCGCTCCCTACTGTTTCGGCTTCACCATCGTCGCGGTGGGACTG
>JALSNC010000038.1 GCA_026987195.1 Desulfobulbaceae bacterium
AACCGCCGACCGCAGCCAGGCCACGAAAAGCATCCAGGGTGATATTACCGGCCAGCAGGTCGCTCATGGTGATGTCCCAGGGCTCGAAACCGGCTGCATAAAAGGCGGCGGCCATTTCCCGGTCGGAATTTGACCCCTCATCTCGCAAGATGGCAACTTTAGGTTTATCAGTGGCGTTGAGCCGATAGGCAGGCGCCGGCTTTGGTGTAAAGGGAAGGGAGTATGTCGGGCCGGGACGGTCAAAGCAGTTTTCTTTTTCTGCATCGGCGCAAACAGGATTCATCTGCAGCCGCTCCAGCTGGTAGCTGGTCTCTTCCCATTCCCGGCGCAGGACACGCATGTCCTCGTCAAGGACTGTTTCATCGTTAAAGCGAAGACGGATTCGTTTGTCATCGGTGGTCGTGCCGATACAAGTTCCGGTCAGGCCGGATGCGCCTAAAATGTCGTTGACGGCAGCAACCTGGTCGTTTTTGCACTCAACAACCAGCCCCAGCTCTTCGGCAAAGAGAACGGCGAACAGCTCTTCGCTGCTCTGCAGGTCCAGATCCAGGCCGCAGTTACCGGCAAAGGCCATTTCCAGCAGGGTGATGATCAGGCCGCCGTCGCTGCGGTCGTGGCCGGAGAGGATCAGATCACGTTCAATCAGGTCCTGCACGGCGGCAAAACCCCGGCGCACCAGCTCAGGATTGTCCATGTCCGGACTTTTGTCTCCAAGCTGTCCCAGGGTCTGGGCCAGCGCCGTGCCGCCGAGCCGGGCCTGGCCCGGCGCAAGGTCGATAAGCAGGAGAGAGGAGCCGGGTTCTTTAATATCCGGGGTAACAACTTTCGTGATATCTTCCATGGCCGCGTAGGCCGAGATAACAAGCTGCCGGGGCGACTTGACCGTTTCCTCGCCGATGACGGTTGCCATGGACAGGGAGTCCTTGCCGCCGTCCACGGCCATGCCGGTGGCGATCATGGCATCGCGCATGGCCCGGGCCGCGTCATTTATGGCTGCGCCTTCACCGGCAAGCTTGGGC
>JALSNC010000039.1 GCA_026987195.1 Desulfobulbaceae bacterium
ATCGTCTGCAGCTTCTCGTTGAACAGGATGGCTGCAGCCCAGCCCTTGGCCGATTCGGGCACGTCGGCATAGGAGAAGCCGCCCACCGCGGCCAGGCCGCGGAACTGCGCCAGATCGACCCGTTCCTCCAGGAGATCGGTCATGCAGATGTCCCAGGGCTCGAAGCCGGCGGCAAAGAAGGCGGCACTCATCTCCCGGTCCGAATTGGACCCTTCGTCACGGAGGATGGCCACCCGGGGCCTGTCGCCCCCTGCCGACGTCTTCGGGGCGAGCCCCTCCAGGGAAAAGGGTACATGATAGGTGGGCCCCGGCCGGTCGAAAATCTGCTGCCGCTCTTCCTCGGCACAGGCCGGGTTCATCTGCAGCCGCTCGAGCTGATAGGAGGTCTCCTCCCACCACTGCCGCAGCAGGGGCATCTCCTCGTCGAGCAGGGTCTCGCCATTGTAGCGGATGTGGACCCGCCTGTCGACGGTACTGGTGCCAAGGACACGGCAGGGCACATCGGCCTGCTGCAGCAGCTCCAGGACCCGGTCCAGGTCCTCCTGCCTGCATTCAAGCACCAGACCCAGCTCCTCGGAGAAGAGGGCGGCCAGGGCAGGGTCATCGCCCGCAAGTTCCAGGGCCAGGCCGCAGTTGCCGGCAAAGGCCATCTCCAGGACCGTGGTGATGAGCCCGCCATCACTGCGATCGTGGCCGGCCAGGACCAGATCCTGGTCGATCAGTTCCTGAACCAGGACAAAGGCCCGCCTGAGCAGATCCGGATCATCAAGGTCCGGCACCTGGTTGCCGAGCCGGCCCAGGGTCTGGGCCAGGGCAGTGGCGCCCAGCCGGTTCCGTCCCGGTGCCAGGTCGATGAAGAGCAGGGCGCTGCCCGGCTCCCTGAGATCCGGAGTCACCACCCGGCGGACATCACGCATGGCCGCATAGGCGGAGATGACAAGCTGCCGGGGCGACTTGACGGTCTCCTCCCCGACCATGGTGGCCATGGACAGGCTGTCCTTGCCGCCGTCC
>JALSNC010000040.1 GCA_026987195.1 Desulfobulbaceae bacterium
TTTCCGGGGTTGCATGTTTTTTCGGGAATTTTTCGTATTGTTATGGCTGCCGGAAGTGGGCAGGCCATGTTGGTTCAAGAGGTGGTGTTATGCCGGTCTACGAGTATGAGTGTTCGGAATGTGACAAGGTCTTTGAGGTCCAGCAGAGGATCACGGAGGACCCCCTTGAGAAATGTCCCGAGTGCGGTGGCCAGGTGAAGAAGCTGATCTCCAGGAGCTCTTTCCACCTCAAGGGCGGTGGCTGGTATGCCGATGGCTACAGCGGTCCCTCCAATGGTAACGGCAACGGCAAGAAAGATAACGGTTCGGGCAAGAAGGAATCCGCATCGACGCCGCCCTGCCAGGGAGGAAACGGAACCTGCAAGCAGTGTCCTGCCTCGGCCTGATGCACAACGGTTGCCGCTGGCGGTGAACCGTTACGATCGCTGTCTGTTGTCTGTGGAACAACCCGGCACTATGCCGGGTTTTTTTATCAGAAGGTCAGAAGGCCGGAAACCAGAATCCTTCATGCCGTCTGCGGCGGAGAGATGAAAATATGGCTCTCCGCGAGTAACAGCTCACCGCTATCGGCAACTACATGGAATTACTGGTGCTTTTACCTGCTATTTGCGGGTGATGATGGCCATGGCATCGCCATAGCTGAAGAATCGGTATCCCCGCCGGATCGCCTCGTGGTAGCTGGCGAGTATTCTTTTCCGGCCGGCCAGGGCCGAGACCAGGAACAGCAGGGACGAGCGCGGCAGGTGGAAGTTGGTTATCAGGTTGTCCACTACCCGGAAACGGTGGCCGGGATAGATGAACATGTCGCACAGGTCCTGCACCGGCCGGACCATCCCCGCGTGGTCGGCGGCGAATTCCAGGGTTCGCACCGTGGTCGTGCCCACTGCCCATATCCTTCTGCCATCTGCCCTGGCCCGGTTGATCGTTTGCGCCGTTTCCGGGCTCACGTGGACGAACTCGCTGTGGATGGCATGCCTGCGGATATCCTCTGTCCGCACCGGCGCAAAGGTGCCATATCCGACATGGAGGGTAACACTGGCTGTGGTGATGCCCCTGTCCCGGATACGGGTCAGCAGCCCGTCGCTGAAGTGAAGACCTGCCGTGGGCGCCGCCACGGAGCCGGTTTCCCTGGCATAGCGGGTCTGGTAGCGGCGCCGGTCCTCTTCCGTGCATCCCTCCGGCCTGCTGATGTAGGGGGGCAGCGGCATCTGCCCGTGTCGGGCCAGCAGACCGTCCAGGTCTTCCCCCTCCGCGGGCCGGTGCATGAGCCGAATTCTCACCTTGCCGTCGTCATGCAGGGTCTCGACAACAGCCTGCAGCCGGTCACCGAACAGGAGCCTGCCCCCTGGCCGGGGACGTTTCGAGCTCTTGACCAGGGCAAGCACCCTGGTCTCCTGCCAGGCCGGATCCTCCCGGCACGGGCCGCTGTTGCCCGGATAGTGGAGGAGCAGCATCTCGACGCGGCCCCCTGTCTCCTTGTATCCCTGCAGGCGGGCAGGGAAGACCCGGGTATTGTTGACCACCAGGAGGTCTCCCGGCCGCAGGTAACCGGGCAACTCGTTGAAGTGCCGGTGCGCGAGTTCCCCGCTTTCGGCATCAAGTACCATGAGGCGGGAATGGTCCCGGCGGGCGGCCGGATACTGGGCTATATGCTCAGGCGGCAGATGGTAGTCGTAGGCTGCTAGTCGAAAGTCGTCGTCCATGGGTTCTGGTAACAGTTCGCCGTTATGGGGAACTTGCCTGAAATATCAATACGTTTACCGGGTATGCTGCCGTTGCGGCTGAACTTGTACGAAAATTTTCAGGCGCAAGCACAGGAGCCGCCTGGGTGCTGCTCTTCCGTGAATCTGTTGCAAAGCAGTATACTCTATTTTAGAGTAGCGCGGAATATCAGAAATCCGGGGCCGGAAAGGTGGTGGCCTGTCGCGGCTACGCCTTGTATATCGAACTTTTATGCTTGACCATCTGTATTTGGCATGTGATGGACGTAACCCCGTTACGGGATGGCTAACCATCAGTTTTTCCAGGCACAATACTGTAAGAGTTTGCCGCCGTCGGCAATGGCCTGAAACGGGCAATACTTCTGGTAAACGTTCAGCGGCACGCCATCTGCACGCGCTCGCTGCTGCCCGTATAGAGGGGCCGGGTAAGCGCTCACAGGGGGACCGCACGGAGTCTTCGCTTACCTGCGGTCAGGCACGCCTGCACAAATCTGCACTGCCTGTGAACACGTACAGCTCTGAGGTGCTGAAACCGCATAGTTGCCGGCCCTGCGAAGGGTTATGTTTCACGGAGTTCGAATGCCATGTTGTCTTCGGGAGATCATGTACCTGCTGACCGCCGCCACAAGCTTTGAGATGGATGCCTTCCGGAGTCATTCCTCCGGCGGAAACAGCATGCCCCTCCTGGTCACCGGAATGGGGCCCATGGAGACCACCCTGCGTCTGGCGCGACGGCTGGAGCAGGAGCAGGGGAGGGTCCGTGGTGTCATCAATTTCGGCGTGGCCGGCGCCTATCGGTACCCCGGCCAGGAAGAGGCCGCAGATCTGCTGGATATCTGCCTTGCCGAGCGCGAGGTCCTGGGTGATTTCGGGATCTGCCTGCAGGAGGAGATCGCACAGTTCACCGCCCACCCGGAGACACCGTCGGTCTTTTCCATGGATTCCTCCCTGCTGGCCGCCGGGCGGCGTATCCTTGCCGACCTGCACATGCCTGCCCGGTGCGGCACCTTTGTCACGGTCAACTGTGCCTCCGGCACCCTGAATCGTGGCGCCATGCTGGGCCGGACCCACAGCGGCCTGTGCGAAAACATGGAGGGCGCTGCCGTTGCCCGGGTCTGCCGCGAGTTTTCCCTGCCCTGTCTCGAGATCCGCTGTATAAGCAACCTGGTGGAAGACCGCGATCCCGGGGGCTGGCAGCTCGACCGGGCCTGTGCCATCGCCGGCAGGGCCGCGTCCCTGGTTGTCCGACATCTGGAGCGGCGTCATGACTGAGTTGAGCATCGGCTACTCGCCTTGTCCCAATGACACCTTTATCTTCCACGCCCTGGTCCACGGCCTGGTGCATACCGGCGCCATCTCCTTTGCGCCGCCGCTGCTCGAGGACGTGGAGACCCTGAACCGCTGGGCCATGGAGGCCAGGCTTGATGTCAGCAAGCTTTCCTTTCACGCCCTGGGCCATGTCCTGGACCGCTACGTGATGCTGGCCTCGGGCGCCGCCCTGGGCCGGGGCTGCGGCCCGCTGCTGGTGACGACCCCGGAGCGGGCCGGCGATGATCCGGCGGGATGGACCATTGCCATCCCGGGCGAGTTCACCACCGCCGCCCTGCTGCTGGCCCTGTACGCCCCGGGGCACGGACAGGCCGAGGTGATGCGCTTTGACCGTATCATGAGCGCGGTCCGCTCGGGCCGGGTGGATGCGGGGCTCGTTATCCACGAGGGGCGTTTCACCTACCAGGCGCAGGGCCTGGTGTGTGTCTGCGATCTGGGCCGGTGGTGGGAGGAGGAGACAGGGCTGCCCATCCCCCTTGGCTGCATAGCTGCCCGCAGGAGCCTGGATGCGTCGGTGGTGGCCGCGGTGGAGGAGGCGGTCCGGGCCTCCATCCTGGCCGCCCGCGCGAGGCCCGGCGCAAGCCTGCCCTATATCCGGCAACACGCCCGGGAACTGGACCGGGATGTGATCAGCAGTCACATTGGCCTCTATGTCAATGATTTTTCTGTTGATCTCGGAGAGGAGGGTGTGGCGGCGGTGCAAGAGCTTCTCCGCCGTGGCCGCAGGGCCGGAATCTTTCCCCACAGCGCCCGTCTGGAGAACGAGCGGTGAAGCCGGAGCAGAACGGGACCAGGGATCCTGTCCGGCTCCGGGGGCTGCCGGTGCTGGGTATCTGCGGCTGCTCCGGCGCCGGCAAGACCACCCTCATCGAGGCCCTGGTGCCGCTCCTGCGGCAGCAGGGGCTCAGGATCGCCGTGGTCAAGCACGATGCCCACAACGTTTGCATCGACCGGCCCGGCAAGGACAGCGACAGGTTGTTCAGGGCGGGTGCCGATGTTGCCCTGTTTGGCGAGGAACGGTTCAGCCGCTGGCACGACGGAGAGGGATTCGTCGATTTTCTCGTCACCCTCTGCCGCCGTTACGACCTCGTTCTCGTGGAAGGCCATGCCAGGACCGCGATTCCAAAGATCTGGCTCCTTGGCAAAGGATTCGGCGAGCCACCGCCCGGCCGCGGCGAGATCCGGGCGGTCTTCTCCCGCCCGGATTCTGAACCCCGGATGGTCCTGGCCTGGATCATGGAGTGGCTGACCGGCCTGGTGCGCGGGACGGCGCCATGGGGATGCGTGCTCATCGGCGGCCGCAGCCGGCGCATGGGCTATCCCAAACACCTGATCGAACAGGACGGCCGTACCTGGCTCGAGGCAACGGTGGCCCGGCTGCAGCAGGTGGTGGACCATGTGGTACTGGCCGGCAGCGGCACGGTTCCGGCCCCTCTCTCCTCCCTGGCCAGGATCCCCGATGTGCCGGGACTCGCCGGCCCCATGGCCGGAATCCTGGCAGTCATGCGCTGGCAGCCCGCCTCGTCCTGGCTGATCACTGCCTGCGATCAGCCCGATATCCGCCACGACGCCCTGCAATGGCTGCTTGAACAGCGCAGCCCCGGCACCTGGGCCGTCCTGCCCGACCTGGAGGGAAAAGGCCGGCTGGAACCTCTGCTGGCCTTCTATGACCGCCGCTGCCGGCGCCACCTGGAGGCCCTGGCCGCGACCGGTGAGCTGCGGATCTCCAGGCTGGCCGGCCGGCACGGCGTCCGCACACCCCGCCCTCCCCGCCACCTCCACGGTGCCTGGCGCAATGTCAATACGCCCGCGGAACTGGGCAACGTCTCCGCGGATAAACCGTCCTTCCCCGGGAGGCACAACAATCCATGAAAATCAGGTGCATTCCTGTCCCCTGGTAGCCGGCGTTCTTATTTTCTTATAAAACGGCTCGCCGCCATCGGCACCTGCCTTGAAATGCCGGTCCTTTTGTCAGACGAGCTGCAGCAGTCGCGCCAGGTGCCTCCGTTCCCACGCACTGCGGGCACCAGCCGTCCCGGAACAGCAGGGCCGTTGCCGGCTGCCCCCGGCCATGCGGACCGAGGCCGTGATGCCGTCGGCAGGAACAGGGCCGCCGGACTGCCGGTAGAGGAACAGGTGCAGGAGCCGGCCGGCGGCGATCAGCCTGAAGCCGGACTCCGGCACCGATT
>JALSNC010000041.1 GCA_026987195.1 Desulfobulbaceae bacterium
CTGACCCTTGGCCGTTGCGCGGAAGCGGAACAGGCAAGCCGGGAGGCTGCGGAATTCTGTCGCCACAGTTTCGGCAATCCGTCCCATGAAGCGCTTTTCTGGCAGGCGGCCGCCCTGTATAAACTGCAGCGAGCCGGGGAAGCCCTGCAAATCATCGACGAGCTTGAAAAGCATCACTTCCGCTATCCCAATTTCAGCCGTCTGAAAAAGCTGGTCCTGGAAGCGGTCTCACCGGGGAAGGGTCTGAGCCTTGTTAAATAGAGGAATTAAAGAAATAAGAGGGATGGGCAATGAACACCGAGGCGTCACAAGCCGTTACTGGCGAAGCCGGCAATTACCGGCTGCTTCTGGACAGGCTGCACAAGGTTTCCCTGGATGAAACGGGCGCCGGGTTTGTCCGCCGGGCCCTGACCGACAAGGGGATGATTGCCGCCGTTGCTGCGGATGATCTGCTTGAGCTGGCCATGATCGCCCGCCAGCATGGCCTGATTGAACAGGCCATTACCATTTACCAGCAACTGCACACAAGGTTTCCGGAATGCGAGGCCGGCTGGCGGCTGCACCTGGAGCTGCTTCTGCTCCTCGGCGACCGCAGGGCATTGGTTCGGGTGCAGGCCGGGGCGGCCCGCCACGTGCCGCAGGATGTCCTGCAGTCGTGGAATGCAACAGTTGACGAGGACGGCGATAGTTGCGCAGATGAAACGGACACCGATATCATCGCCCCTTTTCAGCAGTTACGGCGGGAGGACGAACAGATAAGGCTGTTTATGCGGATATTCCGGGGCCGGGAAGACGCCTTTGCCCGGCAGTGGGTGAACCGCCGGGAGGAAAAACAGGGCTATGTGCCGGTCCGGCGTCCCATGCAGGCCGCCGACGTGCAGGAACACCTTACCGGCCACCGCACCTACGGCATCTACCTGCTGGACCAAAAGAGCAGGGTGCATACCGGTGTCATTGATGTTGACCTGGTCAGCCGTCTGCGCCCTGCCGACCAGGCCCGCAAAA
>JALSNC010000042.1 GCA_026987195.1 Desulfobulbaceae bacterium
ACATCATGCACGAGGTCGTCCACGACTTTCTTGTCAAACACGGCTGCTGAAAAAGTGGAGAACGGTTGCCGACAGCGGTGAACTGTTACGAAAATGATGCCGGCAGAGGGTAACCCCCCTCACGGGATGTCCAGCCATCGGTTTTTCCGGTCACAATGATGTAAGCACCCCAGGCACCGCATCTTTGAACGGTCGTGCCTGCCCGGCCGTTTCACCGTTCACGCTCCGGATGGTCACCGCCTGTTGACGAAAAATCCGCAGGCTCCTTGACCAGCGCTCCGCCTTCCTATAATATGACCCGACAGGGAAAAAGTTCAGCAGCACGCCATCTGCACGCGCTCGCGGCTGCCCGCGCCAGGCGGAAATGCGCCATCCCACAATCCTATCATCAGTCTTCTGTCCATGAATGACCGGGAAGCCAGGTTGCGGAAGATCCGCAACTTTGTCAGAAAAATGCCGAGTCTCTCCACCACTGTCAGCAAGGTGCTGGAGATCTGCAGTCGCCCCGACACGGCCCCCAACGACCTCAACCGGGTCATCTCCCTGGACCCGGTCCTCACCGGCCAGGTCCTGAAACTGATCAACTCTGCCTACTATTCCCTGGTCAACAAGGTCACCTCCCTGACCCGCGCCATCATCATGCTGGGACTGAATACGGTCAAAAACCTTGCCCTGTCAACGGCCATCATCCGCTGCGTCGGCCAGACGCGCAAGTCCAAGGTCCTGCCCATCCGAAAGTTCTGGGCCCATTCCATCGGTGTCGGCGTCATGGCCAAGCTGCTGGCCGCCGAACAGGGGGTTGCTCTCGGCGAGCGTGAGGAGTATTTTGTCGCCGGCCTGCTGCACGATCTGGGCAAGATCCCCTTTGGTGACGAGTACACCGATGTCCTGACCCGGGTCAGGCAGGAACAGATCGCCCTGATTGCTGCCGAACGCCGTGTCCTCGAGATCGATCACGAGGAGGTGGGCCGGATGATCGCCGAAAAATGGAAGCTCAACCCGGCGATCACCGATGCCATCTCCCATCACCATACCCCGGAGCAGGCGGCACCGGAAAACCAGCAGCTCGTGGCCACCATTGCCCTGGCCGACAGCTATGTCTGCCTCTTTGACATCGGCTATGCCGGCAACCGCTTTCCGGACGAGGAGCGGCTGCAGCAGGCCCTGGAGCTGAGCGGTCTTTCCTGGGAGATGGTTTCCGCCCTCACCGAAACCGTTGAAGAGGAGATCCGCAAGGCGGAGATCTTCCTTCAGGTGTAGCAACAGTTCAGCAGCACGCCATCCGCACGCGCTCGCGGCTGCCCGCATAGCGGGCCTGCCGGAGTCTCACTGCGCTTGTTTACCTGCCGGCCAGCCGCGATCACGCACAGCTGACGCACCGCTGAACTTTTACAAAAGTCCCGGCAGTTCAACGTAGTTGACGATAGCGGTGAACTATTGCACCTTGCAGTACCGGTACTTTTATCAGATGTAGCCATACCCTCCGGCAGCAGAGAACAGGAATATTTATGATACAGGTACGATTCTGGGGAGTGCGCGGCTCCATCCCGTGTCCCGGCCCCAAGACCATGAAATACGGCGGCAACACCGCCTGCATCGAGCTGCGGTTTCCCGAGGTCAACCGCCACATCATCATCGACGCCGGCTCCGGGATCCGGGAACTGGCCAACCATATGCTGGCCCATGATCTGCCACGGGGTCCAATCTCCACCGAGATCTATCTTTCCCATACCCACTGGGACCACATCATGGGCTTCCCCTTCTTCATCCCGGCCTATATCCCCGGCACCACCATCAAGGTTTTCGGTCCGGTCACCTATGAGGATGATCCCCTGGAAGAGGTGGTGGGCGGCCAGATGAAATACCGCTACTTTCCCGTCAACATGGGCGAGCTGGCCGCCTCCATCGAGTATGTCCGCCTCAAAGAGGATCCCCATATCGATCTCGGTGACGGGATCGTTCTGTCCACCGCCATCATTAACCATCCCATTACCGCCCTGGGATACCGCTTCAGCTTCCGTGGATCGGTTTTCTGCACCGCCTATGACACCGAGCCGTTCAGAAATCTCTTTATCACCGATCCCGATGATCCCGCCTACGATGAGCTGATGGCCCACGAGGGAGAGCTGGCAGCCCGGGAGCAGAACCAGGTGCTGGAATCCTTTTTTGCCGGCGCCGATCTCCTGGTACATGATGCCCAGTATACCCGGGCCGAGTATGAAGACGGCAAGATCGGCTGGGGCCACAGTCCCATCGAGGACGCCATCGCCGCCGCCCGCCGGGCCGGGGTCAAACGGCTGGCCCTGTTTCATCACGATCCGGAACGGAGCGATGACGAGCTGGACCGCATGAGCGGGCAGTACTGCACCGCCGATGATGCCATCGAGATATTCTTCGCCCGTGAGGGCATGGAGGTCGTCATCTGATCCTCAGGAGATGACATCCGCCGGAGAGATGCCATGACAGCAATACGTCTGGACTGCAGGGGGCTTGCCTGTCCTGAACCGGTTCTCCGCACCAAGGACAGCCTGGAACAGGGAAAGGGCGAGCTCGAGGTGATCGTAGACAACGAGGCCTCTATGAAGAACGTGACCCGGTTTGCCCGCAGCCGGGGATGCAGCGTCGAGGCCACAGGCCTGGCCGATGGCTGCTACAGCCTGCGGATCTCCTGTGCGGAGACCGGGGCCACCGGGGAGTTCGACCCGGCAGACTATGCCTGTGAGCTGCCCGCCCGCAGCGGCCTGGTCTATGTGATCTCGTCGGATTCCATGGGGCGGGGCAGTGATGAGCTGGGATGGGCCCTGCTGCAGACCTTTGTTCAGACCATCCGGGAAGTGGAGCCGCTGCCGGACCGGATCCTCCTCTACAATGGCGGTGTCAAGCTGGTGACCGGGGAGTCGGGAGCCCTGGAGGCCCTGCAGGAACTGCAGCGTCGCGGTGTCGAGATCCTGGCCTGCGGCACCTGCCTGGATTTCTTCGGACTTCGTTCCGCCATCAGGGTGGGAGAGATCACCAACATGTATGACATCATGAGTTCCATGGCCGGCGCGGCCAGGATCGTCAGTCCTTTCTAGCCCGTATCCTCCGCAAGGATTGTTGTAACCCCTCACACGGGATGGCTAACCATCGGTTTGTCCGAACACAATGGTGTAAGCGCTCTCAGGGGCCGCAGATTCGGAGTCTACGTTTACCAGTGCAGAGGCGTGCCTGACCGCAGGTAAGCGACCGCAGGGAGACTCCGATAGCCTGCCTATGCGAGCCAGGCACGACCGTGCAAAAAGCTAAGCGAAGACTCCGTGCGGCTCCTGTGAGCGCTTACGGGTTGTTGCGAGAATTCCCCTGACGCGGGCCCTGCCCGCAACCCGAAACGGCAGGAGCACCCCCTGTGCGTCATAATCACGACCTGGCCATCAACACCAATCTTCGGCAGGGCCGGGCGCCTGCACTGTGCCTGGAATTTTCTCTGAGCCAGCGCTAACCTGTTTGTTATGGCAGGAAGGGCGCTGCAAGGCGCTAATCCTTGGTGGTGTGGCAGACGAAGCAGCCGGTGCCGGCGGCAGCACCGGCGTTACCCGCGATCATGGTGGTGTAGTCCCAGCGCAGCATGGAAGGATAGTCAGACGCATGGGCCACGTGGCAGGAGAGGCACATCACCGCATCACTGCCCGGGGTGACGCCGCTGCTTGAGGACGCCGGCACCGTGGTCCTGGCAACCGGTGCCTGCAGGCTGTAGACCGTGTAGCCGGCATACTCACCGGTGGCAGGCAGGGCCAGGTCAGTGGGATGGCGGATGAAGGGCGATGTCGCCGCTGTGCCGACGCCATCGGAAGTGGCCGTGCCCAGAGTGTGGAAGTTGCCGTGGCAGGTGGCACAGAACTGGCTCATGGTGCCGTCGGGAGGCTGGACACCGCCGCTGCCGTGGCAGCTCAGCTCTCCCGCTCCGCCACAACCGAGGCGTACCGGTGTCAGCAGCCCATAGTACTCGTTGTGGCTTGCCGTCGAGGCATTCTCCTGCCAGTCGGCACTCTCCAGTCCCTTGACACCCATGAGAAAACGATAGCTGTTGGCCGGCTCCGTTGCCTGGTCCAGCTGCCCGTCCACGTTGTTGTGGTGGGCACCGGTGATCCCTTCCGGGTAGGATGCGCCGGCGTATCGGTAGCCGTGGCAGCCGTTGGTGCCGGCACAGGTCAGGTTGTCAGTATTCACGTTACCGCCTGTGTCGTGGAAGAACTGACGGATGCCGCCGGGCGGGGCATAAAGAACGGAGTCGGTTCCGGTCAGGTCGCGGATGTTGTGCCCCTTGTTGTCGGCTGCCCCTGAGCCTTTCAGGCCGGTGATGTAGCCGAAATTTCCACCGGCCAGGTCCGTGGCGCCGCTGTGCATCACCTGGGGCAGGGTGTCGGTTCCCAGGCTGACGGTTGGGCTGGTGCCGCCCTGGGCGTGGCAACCCAGACATCCTCCCCTGGTGAGGTTGTCGTTGGGGATGGCTGAGCCGTCGAAGGTCATGGCGGCATTGTTCTGGCTGTTGTGCATGGTATGACAGTCAGAACAGATTCCCTGGATGGTTGCCCGCGCGGGACCGGACCAGAGAAGCAACAGGCAGAGTATGATGGCACGCTGTGGATGCATCGGCATTTGTCCGGCTGGGAACTTGTCCAGGCAGTGATCACCTGGTATCCAACCCTGTGATCTTGCAAACCTCGAACTGTATGTTGGCACAGCCCCCCTCGCGGGATGACCAACCATCGCTTTTTCCGACCCCAATGATGCTGGCCCTCCCGGGGGCAGCAGATTCTGAGTTTACGCTTACCTGTGCAGGCGTGCCTGATCGCAGGGAGACTCCCATATCCCGCCTGTGCAGACAGGCAGACCGTGCAAAGACGTAAGCGACGACTCCGTGCGGCTCCTGTGAGCGCTTACTGCGATCCCTGTGATGCCGTACAGGTCTGTTCCTTTTTCATTATTACACTATAACTGCAGGATCAGTCATCTTCAATGGATTTTCCTGGAGCAAGCGCCGGGATAGCCGTTTCCTGAAGCCTGTTCCCGTTTTCCCCTGCCTGTGATGGCAAGGCCCGTGGTGCACGTCTGCCGCAGCCATCCCCTGTGTTGCTTCCAGGGCAAAGGTAATTTGGCAGGGCGCCGGTATTACGTTTTTTTAAACAGTAACACTTTTTCCTTGACCCTGCAAGCCCTTTGGTGTAAAGCTGGCATCAGTTC
>JALSNC010000043.1 GCA_026987195.1 Desulfobulbaceae bacterium
GCCTGGGCCTCCTGCGGGTAGATCCGCGTCGCCCTGAGGGCGTACCGTTCCGCTGCCTGCGGCCGCTTCATGGCGTACTGGCACTTGGCCATCATCACCAGGGCGGCATAGTCGTTTGGTGCGATTCTGAGCGCCGTGGAGAGCAGCTCCTCGCCGCGGCGGAAATCTTTTTTGGCAAACCTCTTCTGCGCATTCTGCATCGCGATGATGGCAGGCTTGATCCGCCGCAGGGCTGCGGTGTTGTCCATGTAGCGCTGGCGGTGATCGGGCCGGGAGAGCATGGGCGCATACTTGCCGCGGGCCCGTTGCTCCGCTGTTCTGAATCGTTCCTCGCTCATGGGATGGGTGGCGAACATCAGCTCGATGGCGCTGGGCTGATCCCGGCCACTGCGCAGCAGGACCTCCATCAGTTCCACCATGCCGCGGGGTGTGTAGCCGGTGCGGACCATGTATTCCATGCCCAGGGCATCGGCCTCCCGCTCATTGTCGCGGCTGTAACGGGCCAGCAGGGCACCGGCGCCCAGGCCGCCCAGGTCCTGGACCAGGCCGGCGGCGTCACCGTAGCCGGCAGCGCTGGTGGCGATGGCGGCCCCGGCCAGCAGCAGGGAGGCCAGCATGCCCTTGGTACTCTGTTCCGCGGTATGACGGGCGCAGACATGGCCGATCTCGTGGCCGAGCAGGGCGGCCAGCTCGGCCTCGTTGTTCAGCTCTGCCAGGATGCCGCGGGTGGCGGCGATGGAACCGCCGGGAAAGGCATAGGCGTTGATGTAGGCGGCGTTGACGGCCCGGAAGGAGAAGGGCATGTCCGGCCGGTGCGAGTGGGCTGCCAGCTCCAGGCCCACCCGGTTGATATAGCTGTTGAGTCGCCGGTCCCGGACCGGGCCGTAATCGGCGGAAAACTGGTAGGGTGACTGCTGCCGGTCAAGGGCGATCTCGTCGGCCCGGGACATGATGATGAACTCCTGCCGGCCGGTGACCGGGTCCACGGCACAGCCGCTGAGCAGCTGCTGGACAAGGAGACCGCCGGCACCGGCACCGAGCAGGGAGAGGAACTGTCGTCTGGAGAGAAGTTGTTGTGCCATGATCTGTTTTCCTGTAACAGTTCACCGCCATCGCCAACCACTTTGAATTACCTGTTTTTTTCAGGGCACTAGGCTGGCCAGGAGACGGAGAGCAGCAGCTCGAGAACCTCCTCGTAGATGCGGGGCTCGCCGCTGGCACGAGGTCCGGCGACGTTGAGGGTTCTGATGGCGTGTTCACGGAGCCAGCGGCCGATGGTCGTCGCCGCCTGCTCGCGGTCCACCAGCTCCAGGTTGATGTGCAGGCAGGGCCGGTCATGGCGGATTGCCAGGGCCTCGGTCAGGGCCGAGCCGCCGGTGAGGGGACCCAGGGAGACGATCAGGGTGCCGTCACTGTCCAGGATGTTCTTTTCGGTCCGGTCCCGGTAGCGGCCGCTGTCCAGTTCCCGCAGCCGGTAGCGGCCGGGCAGGGGGCCATCCTCGGTCTTGCGTCCCCTGGGCAGCCAGCCGCCGTGCGGGATGCCCAGCCTGATGGCCGCGTCCAGGGCGGCCCGGTCGGCCCCGGTCTGTCCTCCCGAGACGATCTTCATTGTCTCTTTTGCCCGGTCAGAAGTCTCCAGATCCTTCATTTCCGCTCCTGCAGCGCCCCTGCGATCCGGTCCGCCATCTGCTCCATGTTGCTCAGGTAGTCTTCGGCCAGGGGGTCGAGGGGAATGACCCTGGCGCCAATGGCAGCGGCAATGGCCGTGGCCGTTTTGTGCGAGAACTGCGGCTGGACAAAAATGATCTTCACGTGATCCGCCCTGGCCTCGGCGATCAGTTGTGCCAGGTGCCGGGCGCCGGGCTTTCTGCCGCCGGCTGCCACCGCCTTCTGCACCAGACCGTAGGCCCGGCAGAAATACCCGTAGGCCGGATGAAAGACATAGATGGTCTGGCCGGCGAAGGGACGCAGAACCCGGGCCAGATGCGCATTCAGACTGTCGAGTTCGGCCGCGAACCGCTGGTAATTGTTCCGGTAGGTGGCACGGCCTGCCGGATCAAGAGTCTCCAGGGTGTCGCGGATGGTCCGGGCCTGCCGTTTGACCAGCATGGGATCGAGCCAGGTGTGGGGATCGAGTTCCCCGGCCTGGTCCCCGTGCAGTTCGATGAGATCCAGGCCGGTGCGCAGGTCGACGATGGTCAGCCCGGGCATGGTGTCGAGGAGCCTGGGGATCAGTGCCTTCTCGAATGGGACGCCGATGCGGAAATAGACCCTGGCCCGGGAGAGCGCGGCCATCTGTCTGGGTGTGGGGGCGTAGGTGGCAGGGCTTTGGCCCGGCTGCACCAGGGCCCGGACCCGGACCCGGTCGCCGCCGACCTTCTGCACGAACTGCACCTCCGGCAGGATGGAGACAAAGACGGACATGGGCAGGTTGCTCTGGGCAGCGGCCGGGGCGGTGACGGAGAGGAGCACCAGGAGCGACGGCAGAAGGAGCAGGAGAGACAGGGGCCTGGTCTTGGGCACGGAACACCTCGCTGGATCGGGAGAGAGAAAAGAATCCGGATGCTTATTGTACAATAATCCATGGCGGGCAGCTCTTCAATGGCGATTCGTCTCCCTGCCGGGGACGAAAAGATGTTTTCAGGAGAAAAGATCGTACTTACAGTATGGAGAAAGAGGGGAAAGGGCCTTATGGGGCAAGGCGATTCGTCTGCCTGGCCGCTCATATTCCAGGGGGGAGATACCATGCATGAAGCGTTGATGTACCAGACGGAAGAAGAGGGCAGGATTGTCTGCAACCTGTGCAGCCATCACTGCCATGTCAAACCGGGCAGGCGCGGCATCTGCGGCGTGCGGGAGAATCGGGACGGCAGACTCTACACCCTGGTCTATGGCCGGCTGGTGGCGGAGAACTCCGATCCCATCGAGAAGAAACCGCTGTTCCACTTTCTGCCGGGCAGCCGTTCCCATTCCATCTCCACGGTGGGGTGCAACTTCCAGTGCCTGCACTGCCAGAACTATCACATCTCCCAGTATCCCCACATGCACGGGGGCGAGATCACCGGCACACCGCGCACTCCCGAGGAGGTCGTGGCCATGGCGGAGAACAGCGGATGCGCCAGTATCAGCTACACATACGTGGAGCCCACCATCTTCTACGAGTTTGCCCGCGACTGCATGGAGCTGGCCCACGGCCGCGGCCTGAAGAACGTCTTTGTCAGCAACGGCTACATGACCGCGGAGACCACCCGCGACATGGCCGGGCTCCTGGACGGCATCAATATCGACGTCAAGGCCTTCAGTGACGATTTCTACAGAAAGGTCTGCAAGGCGAGGCTGCAGCCGGTCCTGGACACGGTACGCCTGATGCATGAGCTCGGCATCTGGGTGGAGGTGACCACCCTGCTGATTCCGGATCTCAACGATTCGGAAGAGGAACTGCGCGGCATCGCAACTTTTATCCGCGATGTGGACCCCGGCATTCCCTGGCATGTCACCGCCTTCAGGCCCACCTACAAGCTGACCGACCGGGGGGCGACACCGGTGGCGACCCTGCGCCGGGCCCGTGAGATCGGGCTTGAGGCCGGTCTGCGTTTTGTCTACGAGGGCAATATCCCCGGCGAGGGTGGCGAGAACACCTACTGCCCTGCCTGCGGAGAAAAACTGATCACCCGCTGGGGTTTTTCCATCCGTTCCAACCAGCTTCGTGACGGTCGCTGTCCGCAGTGCGGCGAGGCCATCGAGGGGGTCTGGTAGGACTTCAGAGTTGCAACTCGACCCGGGGAACTCCCTTGCTCCCGGTCTCGATCCTGGTCATGCTGATCATGAGGCGCTCCCTGCCGATGGACCAGCTCCCGGCCAGGTAGTTCCGGATCGCCTCTGCCCGCTGCTGGCCGAGCTGCTGCAGCTTCCGATATTCATCGCTCTCCGGCGCGGGTGCTTTCCGTACCGCCTTTCCGGCGTCGGCTGCCAGTTCGTCCGCCCGGACCACGGGCATGAGCTGAAGATCGGTCTGCGGGCGGTCCCTGAGCATGGTCGCGATCCGTTG
Source organism: Desulfobulbaceae bacterium (assembly GCA_026987195.1). GTDB lineage: Bacteria > Desulfobacterota > Desulfobulbia > Desulfobulbales > Desulfobulbaceae > DRKI01. Next base: position 4,049 of record JALSNC010000043.1, read on the forward strand.
CAGGTATTGTTTCTGTTCGTCGCTGATCTCCGCCGAGCCGGGGGGAAAGGGCACGGGCGGCAGCTTTACCTCCAGCATCTTTTCCCCCACCTTCATCCCCACGTAGGCCAGGGCCGCATAGGGTCCCAGGGCATAGACCAGGTAGGAGGAGGCCGCAGGCACGATAGCCTTGCCCAGGGCGGTGATCAGGATATCGCCGATACCCACGTTCAGGTCCGACAGCGGTCCCTTGACAGGCACATCCAGGGTAATGTTGCCCTGTGAATCACGAAGCAGGGACAGGGCCGAGTCAAGGGGGACGGGGAGGCGGTTGTCGAGTTGTTTCGCCAGTTCCCTGGAGATGGTCTTTGTCTGCAGTTTCTTCAGGACCACCTTGTTCTCCATGTCGAGGCGGCCGTCGGCAATGGTCAGCCTGGTTTTCAGCTTCAGGCGGCCGGCGGCAAGGGCCGTGCCCACGGACTGGACCGTGTAGGCGGAGAGCCGCGCCAGGGGATAGTTCTTCAGTTTGATCTTCAGCGCCAGGGCCAGGGGATCGGCAAAGGGCCTGATGGTGCCGCTGACCTTCAGTGGTGCACGCTCCTCCAGGATTCCGCTCATCCGGATATGGGCCGGCTGCTGCGGCTGACCCGAGTCGATGTCAGTGATCTGCAGGGTGTCGATGGCCAGGTCACTGACAAAGGGAACGGCCAGGGTGTGGTCCTCGAAGTGGAGACCGCTTTTACCGCGGACTATGACAGAGCCGATCCGGAGCGGGATGGGAGCGGCGGCATCTGTCACGCTCTGCGCGGCTGCGGCAGCCGGGGCAGATGTTTTGCCGCGCATGGCGGCAATCAGGGCGGCAACGTCCAGGGAACCGTCCCTGCGGCGGATCAGGGTGCAGAAGAGATCATCAAAACCAAGTGCATCCCCGCGTATTTCCGATCCAGGAGACCAGTGGATCCCGGCCAGGGTGGCGCCGCCGATGCGGCACACCGGTGCCCCGGCCTTCTTACCGGCAAGGAAGCGCAGGTCATCGAAATTGAAGCGCTGCACCTCGAGGCGGCCATTGGTGTCGCCCTGCAGTCCCTTGAGCTCAACGCTGCCGAGTCGAACCAGTTCCCGGCCATTGGCCAGAGCCTCTGCCCGTGGTGACTGGACCTGGAGCAGGCGGGCACTGAGGGTGGCAAGGTCACCGGTGTGAAGTCCCTCCACACGGATTTCCGGGACATTGATGCGCAGGGGCAGGTCACCGCGCACCAGCAGGCCCAGGTTGTCGGCCTGCAGGAGTGGTATGCCGATCTCCCGGCCACCGGGTGCTGCGAGATCGTTGATGTGCAGCGAGCCCAGGGTGAGAAGGGGCTCTTTCCCGCCTGCCGGCCGGAAGAGGCGGAAGGTCTCTGCGGCAAGGGAGGCGGTTCCCCGGAGGCGGGCCTGCTCTTCCAGGTGCAGCGAGCCATGGGCACTGACCTGGAGAGCGGCCTGTTCCAGTTGCAGGCCGTCACCCAGGCTGGCCGAGAGCTGTTTGCCGGCGAATGTCCCTTCCACGCCGAGTCGGGGAATCCCCTTCTCTTCCACATAGTCCAGCCTGCCCTGCCAGGAAATCTTCGAGCTTCCTGCCGCCAGAGGGGCCTCTTCGGTCTGCTCTGCCAGGGCGGCCTCGTGCACCGTCAGCTTGCCGTCGGTGCGTACCTGCTGGCCGGCGGCAGCACCGCCGGAGTCGTAAAAGGTCGTGCCCTGCCAGCGAAAGCCCTTGTCACTGAACCGGTGGGGCGGCAGCTCGAGGAGGGTGCCCCTGCCGGTGAGTGAGGCGTCGCTCTGCACCCGTACCGTCCCGGCGATGGTGACCACGGTCCGGCCGCGCAGCTCCAGGTCCGGTTCCTGCAGCGCAAGCCGCTGTTGCGGAAGATCCAGGCGGAGCGAGATCCCGTGCAGGGTACCGTCGGTGATGATGCGCATGGCCTGTTCCGGATCGTCGCGGTAGCTCACCTTCCCTTTCCAGGTCAGGGTCCTGGCTGCGGTCTTCCATGCCTGGCCGCCGATATCGCCGTCAGCCAGGGCCAGAGAGCCGTTGTAATCCACCGTCATCACACCGCTGGAGAGACTGGCAAAACCGACCTGGCCGTTCAGGGTCAGCCTGCCGGTGAAGGGGTCGAGCCAGGGGGCGAGCAGCCGGTCCAGCCGGTCGCACCTGAGCTCCCTGGCCATGATCCTGCCCTGGACTACCAGGTCGGGAAGGACCCGAACCGTGTTCAGCTCCAGGGTGAGGGGGGCGTTGTTGAGTCGGCCCTTGAAAGAGAAGGCGCCCGACTTGTCACCGGGTGCGGTGGTGAAGCGGACCAGGGTGGCCTGGTCGATGGCCAGGCTGAGCTCCAGGTCTGGTCGGGTGAGATGGATGCGCGAGTCGTGGATCATGACCCGGTCGGCCCGGAAGATCCAGGGTGTGCCGGGGGCATCGGTCTCTTCGGATGGCCCCTCCGATGCCTCTGGCAGCAGGTAGGAGGCGATGCGGAGCCGGCCGTCGGAATCCTGCTCCAGGTCCAGGTTGAAGTGACGAAATTCGATGCTCTGGATGTAGACTTGGTGGCCGAGGACACGGGCGAGGCCGAGGTTGAGATCGATCCGGGCCCGGTCCAGCACGGTGGAGTTGTCACGGACGAGGGTGACGTCCCGCAGGGAGACAGAGGCGGTGAACGGATTGACCCGGACGGTGCCGATCTCGACCTGGTCGGCCCCGTTGGCAAGGAGCCAGTGGCGCAGGCTGTAACGAAGGGCGAGGGGCAGGCTGAGGGCAACAGCGGTGACAAGAAGAAGGAAAAAAAGGGCGAGCCGGAACCAGAGTCTCCTGTAGATTGGCCGGCCTGTCACGGTTTGTGGAGTGATCGGTGAAGGCATGTGCGTGTCCCGGCGGTTACTGTTTTTTCGGCAGCACGACGTGGAGGATGGTGTAGCCGCAGAGAGCGGCGAGGATCGAGGCCAGGAAGATGGCGATCTTGGCGTCGGCCAGGATGGCGGCCTGGTTCCTGAAGGCCAGTTCGCTGATGAAGATCGACATGGTAAAGCCGATGCCGCCCAGTGCTGCGGCGCCCCAGAGCTGGCCCCAGGTGACCCCGGCCGGCATGTTGGCCATGCCGCTTCGGATGGCCAGCCAGGCAAAGGTGAAGATACCGAGTTGCTTGCCGGCCACCAGGCCGAAGATGATGCCGTAACCGACACTGGTGGGAAAGGTGTCGATCATGGCCCGATCCACGGTGACACCTGCGGCGAACAGGGCAAAAAGAGGAAGAATGATGAAGGCCTGTACCGTGTGCAGGTTGTCTTCCAGGTAGACGCCGATGGGCATGATGTCCTGGGCGGCCAGGTAGATCTTTTCGATGGCGTTGCGCTGCCATTTCTCATTGATCATGCTCTCCCTGGTCAGCTCCGATTCCCGGAGGAGCTGGGTATGTTCGCAGAGCAGGTCGAAAAACTGTTGCGGTTCCAGGTGGCCGCGGATGGGAATGGTCATGGCGATGAGCACACCGGCGATGGTGGCATGGATGCCGGAAAGAAAGATACAGACCCAGATGGTGATCATGAGCAGGATATTCATGCTGGCCTGGTGACGAAAGGCCCTGAGCGTCCAGGAGAGCAGGGCCAGCAGGGCAAAGCCGAGGACAAGGGCCGGGATGGAAATCTGCTCGGTATAGAAGAGGGCGATGACAAGTACGGCCAGGAGATCGTCGACAATGGCCAGGGCGGTGAGAAAGACCTTGAGGCCGATGGGAACCCGTCTGCCGAGCAGGGCAAGAACGCCGAGGGCAAAGGCGATGTCGGTGGCCATGGGTACGCCCCAGCCGGCGGCCTCGGGGCCGGCGGGGTTCAGACCCCGGTAGATCAGGGCCGGGACAATGGCACCGCCCACTGCGGCCATGACCGGGAGGATGGCCTGCTTCAGGGTCGACAGCTCACCGATCAGGACCTCCCTCTTGATCTCCAGGCCGACGACAAAGAAAAAGATGGCCATCAGGCCGTCCTTGACCCAGTGATCCAGGGAAAGCTGGTAGGTTCTGCCGGCGAAATGGGTGCCGATCTCCAGGTGGCTGAGTGTCTGGTAGAGGTCGGCCCAGGGTGAGTTGGCCCAGATGACGGCGGTTACCGTGGCCAGGATCAGCACCAGGGAACTGGTGGTCTGCGAATGGAGAAAACGGCTGAACAGGTCTTTTTTGGGGGCCGGAGTCATGGTCGTGGAGGCAGGTGCTGGAATGGGTGTGAATTTTTCCCAATATACAGGCTTGCCGGGGCAATGGCAAATAGTATCAGAAACCGGGATGCAGGGAGATCGGTAACCGGTGACAGCCTGTCGTTATTCAATTCCGGGTTTCCCGTGTCCTGATCAGGTGGACCAGCAGGGCGCCGGATGCGATGTACAGGCCGGTGAGGATCAGGCCCCGGCCGAAGTCGCCCTGGTCGGCCATCCGCGTAACCAGGGCCGGTACCACGCCCCCGCCGACGACAAAGGCCAGGGGCACGGTGAGCGAGACCACGACATTGCGGATCAGGGGTGGGCCGATGGCGGCGAGCAGGGAAAAGGCGGCGGGGAAAAAACAGACCGACAGCAGCGGTTGCAGCCAGACCCAGAGGTATACACGGCCGGTGGGGGCCAGGCCGAGCAGCAGGGTTGCCGTGCCGGTGAGCAGAAGGACCGCGGCCATGGTCCGGCGGCTGCCGAACCGGTCGGCCAGCCAGCCGCCGAGCAGGGCGGAGACAAGGGTCAAGGTCCTGGACATCCCCACCAGGATGCCCGCCTCCTGTGGAGACATCTGGTGGGCCGCGACCAGGTAGGTGGGCAGGACACTGTAGACGCCGAGGGTACCCGTGATCCCCATGGAGAAGAGGAGGACCATCAGCCAGAACGAGGGCAGACGGAAGAGCAGGCGGCAGTGGCCCGGGTTGGGCGGGGCACCGCGCTGTTGCGCGCCCTGGCCGAAAAGGGCATAGAACAGTGCCGCGGCCAGGGTAGCGGCGGCAGGGAAGAGGAGGGCAGCCTGCCACGGCAACCGGGGCAGCAGCAGGGCGGCGAGCAGTGGCGCGGTGAGAAACGCCAGATTGGGTGCCAGTTCGTGCACGCCATAGGCCCGGCCCCAGTTGGCAGAGGCAAAGAGTTCCGAGATGGTGGCAATGCCGGAGGGGAGGTAGATGCCCGCAGCCATGCCGAGGAGGGCGAAACCGGCCTTGAGCAGGAGAGGCGAGGAGGCTGTTGCCATCAGCAGCAGGCAGGTGCTCATGGCGGCCATGGAGAGCAGGATGGTGCGCTTGTGGCCCAGGCGCGAGGAGATGAACCCGGAACCGACCTGGGAGAGGAAGTACCCGCAGCTCAGGATCAGAAAGAAAGATCCGGCCTGGCCGTGCGAAAGGCCCAGGTCCTTCTCCATGGCCGGCAGCAGGGGCGCAAAGACAATGCGCGAGAAGAAATTGAGGTAGAAGATGAAGGCCAGGAGCAGGAGGGACAGCATGGCCTGCCGATGGGGAGGTTTGCTCTGGGACAAGGGGTGACCGGGATAGAGATGGCAGGGCAAGCGGTCCGGTAAGGAGAATCCGGTCCGGATGGCTGTCAGGGTTCAGGAATGATTGCGCCCGTTGTTGACCTCGTGCTCGAGCTCGTTGGCTCCTTCCGGGGATATTTCCGGGGTGGTCTTCTCCTCCTGGGCCCGTACCGCCTTGGGGATCTTGGATTCGGGAACGACAAATTCCCTGATCTTCTCGATCTCCCCCGGGAGATCAGGGTCCTGCCGGCAGATCTCGCAGTTGCTGATATGCTTGTCGACAAACTGCATCATGCGGACAGGCGCCATGGTCTCCTGCTTGACGCAGAGATACCATTCCTTGATAAGGCGTACCAGCTTTTTACATTCCATGGAAAGTCCGGGACGGAAACATCCTCTCCTGAGTGGTTGGCATGCTGAGCAGGAAAGAGGAATCCGGCAACCTGAACAGGATCGCCTGGCCACCAGGCCGGCCGCGTTCTCTTCCCTGTGGATGATTATTATAATAAAAAGTTGTTTTTCAGGTCAATAAATATTAAATAGTTCAACCGTGGCGCGGAAGTGGAAAGGGCACTGGTGGCCCTCCCGGACTTCAAATCCGGTGTGCCGGGTGAACAGCCTGGCAGGTGGGTTCGATTCCCATGCACTTCCGCCATTTTTTGTCTGAAAACCAAGGTATCGGTCTTTTCAGGTGATTGCCGATAGCGGTGAACTAATTACCATCCGTAATAGTTCATCCCTTCTTTGTCTCCTGCAGCAGGGGGTATCCCATCTCCTTACGCTGTTCCACGTACTGCCGGGCCACCTGGCGGGCGATGTTGCGGATGCGGCCGATATATCGGGTTCGCTCGGCAACGCTGATTGCCTTGCGGGCATCGAGCAGGTTGAAGGTATGGGAGCACTTGAGACAGTAGTCGTAGGCCGGGCGGATCAGCCCCTGTTCCACGAGCTTGAGCGCCTCACGCTCGTAGTTGTCGAATGAGGTGACCAGGTCGGCGACATTGGCGGCCTCGAAGTTGAAGGCCGAGAATTCCTTCTCCGCCTGGTGAAAGATCTGGCCATAGCTCACCTCCCTGTTCCAGGCGATATCATAGACAGAGTTCACCTTCTGCAGATACATGGCGATCCGTTCCAGACCATAGGTGATCTCCACCGTCACCGGCTTGAGGTCGATGGAGCCGGCCTGCTGGAAGTAGGTGAACTGGGTGATCTCCATGCCGTCCAGCCAGACCTCCCATCCCAGGCCCCATGCTCCCAGGGTCGGGGATTCCCAGTCGTCCTCCACGAAGCGGATATCGTGCTGCAGCAGATCAAGGCCGAACCGCTCCAGGCTGCCCAGGTACATGTCCTGCACCTCTTTGGGCGAGGGCTTGAGGACCACCTGGTACTGGTAATAATGCTGCAGCCGGTTGGGATTTTCGCCATAGCGGCCGTCGGTGGGCCGGCGGGAAGGCTGGACATAGGCTGCCTTCCAGGGCTCCGGGCCCAGGGCGTGCAGCAGGGTGGCGGGGTGGAAGGTGCCGGCGCCCACCTCCATGTCATAGGGCTGCAGGACAACGCAGCCGGCCGAGGCCCAGTAGCTGTTCAGGGCGGCGATGATATCCTGAAAATACATGATGGCAAAAAGGGTGTGTGGTAATTGTCTCTGCAGGGCCCGGTCGTCGGGACTCTGATCATTGGCTGAATATTGCAATCTACCACACCACCTTATGGCGGTAAATGATTTTGTGTAATAGTTCAGCGTTAACGGCAACCACCTGAAGATGCCGATACTTTTACGATATTATCAAGCCGGCACGACAAGGAGCACCGGCCGATGGTCATGCAGCTCGCCCCCGTAACAGTCATCCGTGAGATATTTGCCCGTGCCGATACCATCGCCGTGGTCGGTCTGTCGCCCAAGCCGGAACGGCCCAGCAACCAGGTGGCCCGCTATCTGCAGGAGGCCGGCTTCCGGATCATTCCGGTGAATCCCGGTCAGGACGAGATCCTGGGCTGTCCCTGCTATCCGGACCTGCGGGCCATTCCCGGACCCGTCGATGTGGTCGATATCTTCCGTCGCGCCGACCGGGTGGAACCCGTTGTCCGCGATGCCATGGCCATCGGCGCCCGGGTTGTCTGGATGCAGGAAGGCATTGTCAACGAGCCGGCGGCCCGGCTGGCCGAGGAGGCCGGCCTGATCGTGATCATGGACCGCTGCATGAAGGTGGATCACCAGCAGTTTGTCGCAACAGTTCAGCGTTGACGGCATCCACCTTGGAATACCGGTACGTTTACAGTCTGCCGGTACGGGATCGGAACAGTTTTCATGGAACCGCAATTCCTGCGTATCCGGGGTGCCCGGATGCACAATCTCAAGAATATCTCCGTCGATCTGCCGCGAAACAGGCTGGTGGTCTTCACCGGTCTGTCCGGTTCCGGCAAGTCGACGCTCGCCTTTGACACCCTCTACGCCGAGGGGCAGCGCCGCTACGTGGAATCGCTCTCCACGTATGCCCGCCAGTTTCTCGGCCAGATGGACAAGCCGGACGTGGACCTGCTGGAGGGGTTGTCACCGGCGGTCTCCATCGAGCAGAAGACGACCAGCAGAAATCCCCGCTCCACCGTGGGCACGGTCACCGAGATCTATGATCACCTGCGCCTGCTCTTTGCAAGGGCCGGCCAGCCCCATTGCCCGGAGTGCGGGCAGGCCATCCGCCCCCAGTCCATCGAGGACATGGTGGACAACCTGCTTGCCCGGCCCGAGGGAGAGAAGGTGATCCTGCTCGCACCCCTGGTCACCGGCCGCAAGGGGCGGCATGAACAGGTTCTGCTCCATCTGCGGCAGGAGGGTTTTGTCCGGGTGCGGGTGGACGGCGGGATCCTGTCACTGGCCGACGGGATCCGGCTGGAGCAGAACCGGCGCCATACCATCGAGGCGGTGGTGGACCGGCTGGTGCTGAAACCGACCATCCGCCGCCGCCTGGACGAGTCGGTCTCCACTGCGGTGCGGCTCGGCGAGGGCACCATGCTGGCGCTGTTCCCGGAGAGCGGCGAGGAGGTGCTGTTCAGCGAATCCGCGGCCTGTCACCGCTGCGGCATCTCGGTGCCCGAGCTGACCACCCAGCTCTTTTCCTTCAACAATCCCCAGGGGGCCTGTCCCGAATGCGGCGGCCTGGGCGTGCATCAGTATATCGACGAGGAGCTGGTGGTTCCCGATCCCGGCCTGAGCCTGGCCACGGGCGCCATCGCCCCCTGGAACCGGCGCAAGCTCTCCACCCATGCAGGCCATTGGATCCGGGCCCTGGCCGGTCACTACGGCTTTGATCCCGCCATGCCCTGGCAGGAGCTTCCCCGCAAGATCCGCGACAAGATCCTTCGCGGCACGGGACGGGAACGGATTGAGTTCCACCACGTGCGCGGTCGGCGGCAGCTGATCTCCAGTATCCCGTTTGAGGGCATCATCCCCCGCCTGGAACGGCTCTTTCGTGAGACCTCCTCGCCACGGGTGCGTGAAGAGGTGGCGCGGTTCATGAACGAGCAGCCCTGTCCACGCTGCCGGGGCGCCCGTCTCAAGCCCGAAGCCCTGGCGGTACGCATAGGTCCCTGGTCCATCAACGATCTGACCCGGCTGCCCATCGACCGCCTGATCAGCGAGCTGGAGAGCCTGAGCTTTGACGGCCGGCAGCAGGTGATCGCCTCCCCGATTCTCAAGGAGGTGCTGGAGCGCCTTTCCTTCCTCCAGGGGGTCGGCCTGGGCTATCTCTCCCTGGAGCGGAAGGCCGGCACCCTGTCCGGCGGCGAGGCCCAGCGGATCCGCCTGGCCTCGCAGATAGGCTCCGGCCTGGCCGGCGTGCTCTATATCCTGGATGAGCCGAGCATCGGTCTTCACCAGCGCGATAACAACAAGCTGATCAAGACCCTGCTCAACCTGCGCGATCTCGGCAACACGGTGATCGTGGTCGAGCATGACACCGATACCATTGCCACGGCCGATCATGTGCTCGATATCGGTCCCGGCGCCGGAGTGCATGGTGGCGAGATCCTCTACTCCGGTCCGGTGGCCGGCCTGCTCGACTGCGAACGTTCGCTCACCGGGGCCTATCTCTCGGGCCGGAAACAGATTCCCGTGCCCGCCAGGCGGCGGCGGATCCGAAAAGGCCGCAAGTACTGGCTGACCGTCAAAAATGCGACAGCCAACAATCTCAAAAAGATCACGGTCGGCTTTCCCCTGGGCGCGTTGATCTGCGTCACCGGCGTGTCCGGGTCGGGCAAGAGTTCGCTGGTGATCGAGACCCTGTTTGCCGAGGCCAGGCGGTATTTTCAGGAACGGGGCCGGGTGGCCAGGGCCCGGAGCTGCGTTACCGGCCTGGAACAGATCGACAAGGTCATCGACATCGACCAGAGTCCCATCGGCAGGACGCCGCGCTCCAATCCGGCCACCTATACCGGGGTCCTGACACCGATCCGCGAGCTGCTCGCCCGGCTGCCTGAATCCAGGGCCCGGGGCTACCGGCCGGGCCGGTTCAGCTTCAACCTCAAGGGCGGCCGCTGCGAGGCCTGCGAGGGCGACGGGGTGATCCGGATCGCCATGCATTTCCTGCCGGATATCTATGTCACCTGCGAGCGTTGCCAGGGCAGGCGCTATAATCGTGAGACTCTGGAGATCCGTTACCGGGGTAAGAACATTGCTGACATCCTGGCCATGACCGTGGAAGAGGCCCTGGAATTTTTCCGCAATATCCCGCCGATCAGCAACAGGCTGCAGACCGTCTACGATGTCGGCCTGGGGTACATCACCCTGGGCCAGTCCTCGGTGACCCTGTCCGGGGGGGAGGCGCAGCGGGTCAAGCTGGCGCGGGAGCTGTCCCGGCGCTCCACCGGCCGCACCCTCTATATCCTCGACGAGCCGACCACCGGACTGCACCCGGCCGACATCCAGCACCTGCTTGATGTCCTGGCCAGGTTCGTGGACAACGGCAATACCGTGGTGGTGATCGAGCATAACCTGGATGTGATCAAGACCGCCGACTATATCATCGACATCGGGCCCGAGGGCGGCGATGCGGGCGGCCAGGTGGTGGCCTGCGGCACGCCCGAGGAGATCGCCAGGGAGCCGGCCTCCTATACCGGCATGTTCCTCAAGCAGGCCCTGGCCCTGTGAAAAAACACAGCGCCATGGTTGAGGAAATACCGGATTCCGTGGTATGCTTACGGATTCAATCCATGCTAGCCTCTATCCAAAACACCTACAGACAAAGGAAGAAGAGATGAGTGAACAGAACCCCAGCCAGGAAGAGCTGCCGGTTTTCCGGATGCAGAAGATGTATATCAAGGATCTCTCCTTCGAGAGCCCCAATGCGCCCCGGATCTTCCTGGCCCGCAACCAGGAGCCCAAGGTCGATTTCAATCTCCGGTTGAACAACCAGAAGATGGATGATGACCACTGGGAGGTGACCATCACCATCACCGCCAAGGTCATGGACAAAAACGCCGATGACACGGTGATGTTCGTGGTCGAGATCGAGCACGGCGCGGTCTTCCTGCTCAAGAACATTCCCTCCGAGCATGTGGAGCGGGTCCTGGCCGTGGACTGTCCGCTGATGCTCTTTCCCTTCACCCGCCAGATCGTCTCCCAGGTCTCTGTAGACGGCGGCTTCATGCCCTTTCTCATGGAGCCGATCAATTTCGTCGCCCTGTACGAGAACGCCCAGCGCAAGGACAAGGATTCCTGAGCGCACACCTGCACAGACGAATGGAAAGGTAACTCCTCACAGGGTTGGCAATTATGCGGTTTCACAACCGCAGATCTGTAAGCGCTTACATGGAAAGGGCCGGTCACTTCCGTGACCGGCCCTCAGGTAAGCGAGCGCGGCGAGACTCCGATAGCCCGTATGCGGGCAGTCGCGAGCGCGCGCAGATGGCGTGCTGCTGAATTTGTACGGGTCTACAGCATGGCCTGCGTGACAAAGTTCCGGACCAGGGTGTCCACGGCCTTTTCCGTTGCCGCTTCGAACAGGGCGTCATACTGCTGATCGGCAAGGACCGATTCCGGCGAGACCTTGACATCGACCCGGTTGGTCCAGACCACCTCGCCGGTGTAGGCGTCCTGGACCCAGATCCGCAACTGGACCACGGCCTGCGGAATGACGCCGGATTTCTGGGCCAGCCTGCCGAGACCGCTGCCCACCGCGCCCCAGACCAGGGTGTTGCCGGTGCGGCCGCCGGAAACGCCGAAGATGGTCTGGTCGGCCCGGCCCGGATCATAGGGCCAGTGGACGCCACTGCCGATCAGACCGCCCCAGGCGGCGCCGGCGATCATGTTGCCCCACTTGTCATAGGTGTCGGCGCTGGCCGTGCCAAAGGCGATCCGGCTGGAGGCACCGGAGACAAAGGAGAGGACACCCTTTTTCCAGGGCGCCCAGGAGGGGTCCTGGCGGGTCTTGTACTCGATGATCCGGCCACGGAGGATGTAATCAGCCCCAAAGTGACGGCCGATCTTGACGATCTCCTGCTGGGTCAGGCCGTGGGTGCCCGGGCTCTCCAGCACCTCCTTGTTGTTGCGGCCACGCTTCTTGCCCAGGTCGACAAAGTACCGCAGTTCGTCCTGCATGGCCGGCGACCATTCGCCCGAGGCGATCTCGTCCTCCAGGAGCGAGGTGTTGGTCTTCTTGTAGCCGACCAGTTTGATGATCTTCTGGTTGACGAGGTACATGAAGACATCCTCCTGTACCGGCAGGTGAAAGGAGTTGGCAACGAGCTGATCGGTGAGGTTTTCGTTGATCAGCAGGCTGCGGCGGAAGGCTGTCTCCAGGTCGTCAGCATAGGAGTAATCGGCAAAGGGCAGGATGACCACGGTCTTGTCCGCCCCTGCGGTGCTCTTTTTCACCAGCGGTTGCTTGAGGGATTCCTTGACGGTCTGCCCGCAGCCGCTGACAACAAGCGCCAGTACTCCGATAAGCAGGTAGCGACAGTACTTCATTCTTTTTCTCCTGTTCTGACGGGAAGTTCCTGAATCGTATTATCCTGAATTTTGTTAGATAATCCTCGGGGTAAGCAGGATGACGAGTTCACGTTTTTCCATCCGCTTTTCCTCGTACCCGAAGAGATATTTGATGAGCGGGATGTCTCCGACAATGGGCGCGAATTTGCCCTGCTTGCCTTCCACCTTGTCGATAAGGCCCCCGATAATCAGCATTTCGCCGTTGTGGACCTCGACCATGGTTGACATCTCGCGGATACCGACCCTGGGCAGGCCGACCTCCAGGCCGTCACCAAACTGCCGGTATTCGATCTTGTCATCGAGCAGGTCGGTGGTCACCGGGGTAAGGTGAAGGATAACCGAATTATCGTCAATGATTGAGGCCATCACGCCAAGCGCGATCCCTTCGACCACGTTGTCCACTTCGGCGGTATACGTGATTGATGAGTTGTTATTGGTGCCTGAGTCAATGTTCTTGGTCACGGTCTTGATATAGGCGATATCCTTGCCAACGCTGATAATGGCAGGCTGGCCGTTGAGTACCGTGATCTTGGGATTGGAAAGGACGTGCGCGTCACCCTGTTCGTTGAGGGCGTTGAGCATGACATTGAAGTTGGCAGGAGCCATGACCACCTTGCTGACAAAAGGAATGACATCATTTCCCTCGCCTGGCTTGTAACTCCCGTCGCTTCCGTCGCCCCAGACGGATTTTTTCTGGGTCGGGTAGATCTGTCCTCCCGGCCCTCCGAAGGTAACCGTTCCGCTGAGCCTGAAGTCCTTGAGCACCGAACTCCAGTCCAGACCGATCTTGGAGTTATCCTGCAGGTAGACCTCGATGATCTTGGCCTCGATCATCACCTGGCGGTAGAGTTCCTTCTTCAGGTTCTTGAGGTAATACCCGATTTTTTCCAGCAGGGGCCTGGGCGCGGTCACCGTCACCAGGCCGATGGAGCGGTCTATTGTGTAATAGGCCTGGCCCTGGGCAATGCGCCGGGTAGCCTGGGGAGTATTCTCGGCAGCCTGATTGTCTGCCTGCGGAGCTGCAGCGGCGGCGCCAGCGCCAGCGCCTGTCTCCGTGTCAGTGGTATCAGCAGAGGGAGTGGTCTCCCGGGTTGCCCACTGCTCCATGATGGTGTCCAGGTTCGACTGGATGTTCTCCCAGACGTCAAACGCGTTGTCATCGCTGGTGATCTTGACCGTCCCCTCGGTGCCGTTGGCAGCATCACGGTTGGTCAGGTAGTTGCCGCCCACGGTGGTGGTGTAGGAGCCCTTCATGTAGGGCACCGAGATATAGAACTTTCTCGTATCCTTGTACTTGACGACAATGGTGTTCCCCTGGACCTCGTGGTAGTAATCCACCTGGCGGAGCAGGTTGTCGATGGCCTTGAAGAAGTCATCATCGGCGCTGATGTTGACGTCCACCAGCACGTTCTGGTCCACGTCACTGGCCCAGCTCACGCTCATGCCCTTGAGCCTGGCCAGCCGCTTCAGGATATCCCAGAGGGGCTGCGGACCGCGGGTGGAACTGATGTTGGCACCGACCTTGAGGGTATATTCCTCTGAATCCTCGCCAAGCGAAGCGTCGGCGGTCTCACTGGCGGCGACAAAGGTGGGCTTCTGGTAGCGGACCGGAAGCTGGACCGGTTTCTGCGCTGCCTGTGCCTGCACCTTTTCGGCCAGTGTCGCGCCCGGGGCCGTCTTTTCAGCGCTCGGCTGCTCCTTGCCGGAACAGGCGGCAAGACTCAGGAGAAGCAGGATGCCCAGGCAGGTTGTGAATGTGGATTTCTGGAGTGTCATGGGGTCTTCCTCTGTCAAAGCGATTCAACGCCCATCTTACATGGACTGACTGAGGGCGATGCGGCCCTGGATGTATTTTGCGAGATCGGGCGGAATTCGGTAACCAGAGAGCAGGATGGCCTTGTACTGCTCACCTGCCTTCTCGTGTTTACCCATCTTGTCGAGAATCCTGGCCGTGGCGACCATGGAATCCAGGTTCTGGCCATAGAGGGCGTCATGCTTCCTGAGAAGCTTGAGAGCACCGTCGTATTTTTTTCGTTCCTCACTGAAAACGGCATAGCTGAGCAGGGCCTCGCTGCTCGGCTTCTCCATGCTCACGCTCTGGTCAAAGTACTGCTGTGCCTCCTTGTATTCCTGCATGTTGGCCAGGCCGATGGCGGCGTTGAGGGCTGCGGCAGAGTTGTCCGGGTCAAGCTTCAGGGCCTTTTTGGCGAAATAGACCGCCTTGGCGTTCTGGCGGAGCCGGACCAGGTAGATGGAGGCGATCCGGTTGGCCAGGCGGGCGTTGTCAGGCCACAGGTCAAGCGCCTGTTCGTAGCGGCGGATGGCGCTCTCGTACTCTTCCTTCTTTTCCAGTTTCCGGGCCTGGCCGATGAGCTGCTTGGCCTTGATCAGCTCTTTGGACATGGACTGCCGCTGCTGGATGATGATGGCCTCCTGGGCCGTCACCGTGGTGTCGGGTTCGAAGCTCAGGTTGTCCTCGGCCCGCTGCGGCCAGTCAAAGGCCTTGCCCTTGGGCAGGATGACCAGGGTGTTGAACCGTTCCACCTTCTGCAGATCCTTGAGGTTGAGGATGATGTCCAGGGCAAAGTCCCAGGGCACGTCGTTCAGGGCCAGGGTCAGGGAACCCTTCACGGCTTCATCCACCACGATGTTGACACCGCTGACCTCGCGCAGAAGTCGGAAGACATTGTGCAGGTCGATCTTGTAGAAGTCCACCGAGATCCGCTTCTTGGTATAGCCCGAGAAGCTGAAGGCATCCTTCAT
>JALSNC010000044.1 GCA_026987195.1 Desulfobulbaceae bacterium
CGCAAAAGATATGCCTCTGTCTGGTTTTCATCGGTTGTGGTGCCCGCTCCTGCGGATATGGAGGTTGACCTGTGTTTTTTGGCAGGGATTCGGCTGCAGCCGCTATGACAACAGGTCGGTGAGTGCCAGGGTCAGGTCGGGGAACCGGAAACGGTATCCTGCCGCCTGAGCGCACCCGGGAACCACCCGCTGTGAACCAAGGAGGACCTCTGCAAACTCGCCCAGGAGCATGCGGAGGAGAAAGGACGGGACCGGCAGCAGGGCCGGGCGGTGCAGGGCGGCTGCCAGGGCTGCGGTGAACTCGCGGTTGGTCACAGGGGCCGGCGCCACCCCGTTGACCGGCCCGCTGCATTGCGGCGCCGCAGCGGAAAAGGCCATGATGCCGGTCAGGTCGTCAATATGGATCCAGGACATGTACTGGTCGCCGCTTCCCAGGCGTCCGCCAAGGCCGAGACGAAAGGGCGGCAGCATCATGGGCAGGGCACCGCCATCTTTTCCCAGGACAATACCGGTGCGGATACAGACCGTTCTGATACCATGTTCGGCCGCCCGCATGGCCTCGGCCTCCCATTCCCGGCAGACCCGGGCAAGAAAACCCTCGCCGGGGCCGGATTCCTCGTCGAGCACCTCTGCACCCCGGTCGCCGTAATAGCCGATGGCCGATGCGCAGACCAGGGTCGTCGGCGGCCGTTCCAGATCAGCCATGGCCGCTACCAGCAGACGGGTGGAGTCGATCCTGCTCTCCAGAATTTTCTGTTTGCGGGTCCTGGTCCAGCGCCCCCTGAAGACGGATTCCCCTGCCAGATGGAAGACCGTGTCGATGTCCGTAAAGAGGGTGGAGTCCGGCCGACTCCGGCAGTCCCACCGCCGGTACTCCGCACCAGGCAGGGGATTACTGACCGTTGCCGGGTTTCGGCTCAGGATCCTGGGCTGCTTGAGCCCGGCGGCCAGGTGGCGACCGATGAAACCGGAGCCGCCGGTAATCAGGCAGTGCCCTGCAGAGGTGCGGGGAGAGGCGGTTTTCCTTGCTGTGCTGTTCACCTGCATGGGAACCTCGTCTGGAAAGGGAAAAGACTGGGTGGACACGGTGATTGCCGGCCTGTTTTTGGCCGGTCATCGTAACCCCTCACGGGATAACCAACCATCGGTTTTCTCGACCACAATGGTGTAAGCGCTCTCAGGGGCCGCA
The DNA here is from genome assembly GCA_026987195.1 of Desulfobulbaceae bacterium. Lineage (GTDB taxonomy): Bacteria > Desulfobacterota > Desulfobulbia > Desulfobulbales > Desulfobulbaceae > DRKI01. Next base: position 1,190 of record JALSNC010000044.1, read on the forward strand.
GATTCGGAGTCTACGCTTTACCTGTGCAGGCGTGCCTGACTGCAGGTAAGCGACCGCAGGGAGACTCCGATAGCCTGCCTGTGCGGGCAGGCACGACCGTGCAAAGAGGTAAGCGGAGCGCAGCGGAGACTCCGTGCGGTCCCTGTGAGCGCTTACCGGTCACCCGGCCGGCTGGCGGGTCGAGGTGGCTGGAGCGCGAAAGTCGCGTAGCACGTGACCGGGCTTTGGCAGGTCCGACACTGCTGCCGTTACTCAGAAGTATGTGTACCACGCAGAGGGGCAATAATGCCACCTGAAATGGACGACCAGGTGGAGAAACCGAGCTGAAGTCCACACCGTCCTTCCGTGGATTCTGTCGGCAACGGACAGGCGATCCTGCTCCAGGGGTACGCGGTGATGATGATTGATCGTAACCCCTTCCGGGATGTCCAGCCATCGGTTTTTCCGCCCACAATGATGTAAGCGCTCTCAGGGGTCGCAGATTCGGAGTCTGCGCCTACCTGTGCAGGCGTGCCTGACCGCAGGTAAGCGACCGCAGGGAGACTCCGGTAGCCGAGCTATGCGGACAGGCACGACCGTGCAAGGATGCGGTACCTGTAAGTAGTACGATTGATCTGCCCGGCGTCGATTCTTTTCTTGAGCCTGGCAATGTGTGTCGACAGGTGAGAATTTGGCAGCACGCCATCTGCATATGGTTGCGGCTGCTTCTCCACCATAGCAGGTTCTAGACGGCCTGCCGCGTTTATGCACATCTGACGAAATGGCGAATTTTTACAAAACGTGCCGATACGTCCGTGTCTGTTTGGTGTCCTGGTGTGCTGTCCTGATGCCACGTGACGGAACACAAAGGTGGAGAAGGGAACAGGGTGACTGGCGATGAGACAGGAGGAGAGGATATTTGAAAAGGTGGTGGAGATGCTGCGTGGCGGCAACCGGGGAGTGCTGGTCACCGTGGTCGGGACCACCGGCACAACTCCCCGTGGCGTGGGGAGCAGGATGCTGGTTTGTACGGATGGAATCATCCACGGCTCCATCGGTGGTGGTTGTATGGAACAGGAGGCCGTGTCCCGGGCCGGAGAGATCCTGGCTGCGGGCGAGCCCTGTCTGCTGACTCTGGGGCCGGAGGAGCCCACGGGGGCAGGGCTGCGGTGGCAGGGTGACGCTCTTCTACGAGCCCCTGGGAGGGGCGCTGGGCTGATCATCGTCGGCAATGGCCACGTGGGGGGGAACTGGTCCGCCTGGCTCGGTTCACCGGCTGGCCGGTCCGGCTCTTTGATGACCGTCCTGATCGGGCTGAAGGGGCGCCATTATCGGCCTGCCGGGCAGGAGGAAACGAGACGATTGGCAGCACCCTGCAACAAGAAAGGGGTCGACATCCGATCCCCGGGGCCTGAAGATCGGCGTCCGCGCCCCCGACAGAAATCGCCATCAGTAGTTTATGGCGCAGCTTATCGGGGTGCAGCAGGAAAGGTGATACCGCCATGCGCTCGGCGTGAAAAAGGTAAAAGTTCAGCGGCACGCCATATGCACGCGCTCGTGACTGGCCGCATAGCGGGCTTTCAGCGTCTCGCTGCGCTCGCTTACCTGACGCCCAGGCACGATCACGCACAGCTGAGGCACTGCTGGACTTTTACAAAAGCACCAGTATTTTTAGATGGTTGCCGATAGCGGTGAACTGTTACTGAAAAAGAACTGCCCCAGGCATGTTCTGACGGGAGGCAGGGCCACCTGTGGGGCGAAGGACCGTGACTACCACATGGTCAGCGAACTGAGTATTCAGTCTGCCATCGACTGTCTCGTCGATTACGCACTGAAACATGTAGACACCCGGGGCCCTCGGGATCCAGTCGAAGCTGTATTCCTCGGTGGTGATGGCCTGGTTTTTCCATCTGGTTGGCAGGATATACTTGGGAATCCACCTGCTCCCGTTGAACCACTGTGCCCCGTAAGATCCGCTTTTACCCAGCCAGTATTCCGCCTGCACGCCTTCTTCGTCGCCGCCATCGATTTTTACTGTGACCGTGACCGGTTCCCCCACCGTTACGGTGATGGGCATGTCCTTTCCGTTGGCCTCGATATCCACTCTCGTTGGCAGGCCGACGGTGGAATTGATCCTGATCGATCCATAGAGGGCCGGTTCGCTTCCCTCGCAGTGCTGCTCAAAATCGGCGGCAAAATGCTCAATTTCTCCTACGGTATTATAGGACAGTTCCAGTATGTCAAACCTCCCTGTCAAAGTGTTGCATCCACGACCGTCGCCGGAGATACTCAGGCCCGGTTGAGTAGGTGACTGGAACGGATAACGGGCGGCATCGTCGAACGTACCTGTCTGCAGGATCTCGCCACTTGGTGCGGCGAAATTCAGGTTCCACCATGTGGTTCCGTGAAAATTGATTCCGATGAAATCGCCAGAATCACTGATCGTGACGGAGAAGGTGCCATCTTCGTCTGTCCATGTCTGCTGCTCACCCTGGCCGATATAATCTCCGGGTTCACTGTTGAAGATCAAGAGTGTCGCAGCATTGCCCCTGGCGGCAAATAGAATCAAGACAAACAGAAACGTCCATGTCCTGGTTTGCATTATTTTCCCTTCCTGTTGCTCTGGTTTGCCAACTGTTGAGTTCCATGCCATTCTTATCGAAGTTTAGGTTGTTTGGCAGAAGAAAACAAACGATTTTTGCTGTCGTTCTTGGCCAGGCAACAGGTGGATTGCCGACAATCGTTGGCGCCCAGCTCTTTTCGCCGGAGAGGGTAAGTCACGATTTTTTTCCGGCATCAGGGAGGCTGGTGAAGGAGAAAATAGTTTTACTGTGCGTCCAGGGCGCGGCAGTCTTCGGTGAGCCAGCCGATGCGCACATCCTGCCCCACCTCCAGCATGCCCGATCCTCCTGCGTTGGGGATCTTGACGATGAACTCGCTGTTGCCGGCCACGGTCATACGGCAGCGGATGTGGTCGCCAAGGTAGATCAGCTGTTCCACGTGGCCGTCAACGGTCTGGGCCATCTTTGCTTCGTCGGGATTGATGGCCACCCGTTCCGGCCGGATGGAGAGCAGGGTGGGTATACCATCCGTATCTACGTTGACAGCCAGGGCAGACACCATCTGGCCATCTTCCAGGCGCACCCGGGCAACACCTTCGCGGATCGTCGCGACCGTGCCGCGCAGTGTGTTGTTTTCGCCGATGAACTGGGCGACAAAGCTGTTGTCCGGCCGCTCATACAGGTCATCGGGCGGAGCGATCTGCTGGATGATACCGTCCTCGAACACGGCGATCCTGTCCGACATGGTCAGGGCTTCGGACTGGTCATGGGTCACATAAACTACTGTCACCCCGAGCCTCTGGTGGATATTCTTGATCTCGTACTGCATCTGTTCTCTGAGCTGTTTGTCCAGTGCGCCGAGCGGCTCGTCCATGAGGACCAGCTCAGGCCGAAACACCAGCGCTCTGGCCAGGGCCACCCGCTGTTTCTGGCCGCCGGAGAGCTGGCCGGGATAGCGGTCGATGAATTCGCCCATCTGTACCATGTCCAGTGCGTCCCTGACCGCCTTGTCGATCTCATGGCGTGGTTGTTTTCGTACCTTGAGGGGGAAGGCCAGGTTGCTGCCCACAGTCATATGCGGAAACAGGGCATAGTTCTGAAAGACCATGCCGATGCCGCGTTTGTGCGGTGGCAGATCGTTGACCGGTCGGCCGTTATAGTAGATTTCGCCGTGGGTGGCGGTTTCAAAACCGGCAAGCATCATCAGGCAGGTTGTCTTGCCGGAGCCTGAAGGCCCCAGCATGGTGACGAACTCGCCCTTTTCGATGTCAAGGTTGAGATCTTTGACCACCAGTCGAATCCCGTCGTAACTCTTCTGAACACCTCGAAAACTGACGTGATACTGTTGCATGTCCATTGCTTCTTTTCACCAGGATTTGAGTTGAGACGTGTTGAGGCCGCCCCGATAACCAGGGGAGCCGCGGATAACAGGGTGTACGGAACCCTCTGTCCGCCGTAGCAGGAGCAGAGGTCTTGCCATCGTGTATCGGACCGTGACCGGAGAACAGGGACCGGCCGTGCGGGCCGCTCGGCAGGTCAGGGAGTTGTCCGGGTTTCGGAAAACGGATAGGGTCCCTGCGTGTCACGGACATACATGGTGTACGTTACCAGGTTGCCATCCGGCGTGTAGTAATGCAGATAGTACCCCGGGTCTGTCTCTACAAAGGCAGAGGGCAGGGTCATGGTCAGGTCGAGAAAGAGCTGCAGTCCCATGCTGGGCGCCGTGCTCACCATTCTGTCTTGCCAGTTCACATGGGAGGCCAGGTGAATATGGCCGCAGAAGAGTCGTAAAATACCGGGGAAACTGTCAAGCACCCCGGCCAGCAGATCCAAACCCGCAAAGCCGTCCTCGTCGGTTTCCAATACTCCGCATCGCACCGGTGGGTGGTGGAGAAAGAGCATGGTCGGCCGGTACCGGAAATCAGCGAGCACCTTGCCCAGCCAGTCGGCCTGGGCCCGGGTGATCTCTCCGCCCGGAGAGGAGGGTGTACTTGAATCGAGGCCGACCAGGCATATCGTTTGGTTATCGACCAGGTAGTCAAAGCACGGACCCTCGGTTCTGTAGCAGACATCGCCCCGGTGCAGGTTTCGCAGATCGATAAGTGTTTCCACCCGGTCATGGTTGCCGGGTACCACGTAGCAGGGCGTGGCCAGCTCACCGAGCAGCTCCCTGGCCAGTGCCACCTCCTCCTGCCTTCCGGAGCAGGTGATGTCTCCGGTGACCAGGGCCAGGTCCGGCGCCGGCTGCAGGCTGTTGATATGTCGCACGCAGCGGCGGAGGTGGTCATCGGTGGACACCTGGCCATAGGCTTTTTGCCCGGGGGCGGCAATATGGCAGTCACTGAGATGGGCTATCAGCACGGCATACTCTCCTATCGTGCCGCCGCATTGAGCCGCTCGTTGCGCTTGCGCAGAAATTCCAGGGTCAGCATGAGCAGGCCGGCAAAGAAAATGAGCATGGTGGCCACGGCCAGAATGGTCGGGCTCAGGTGTTCCCTGATGCCGGAAAACATCTGCAGGGGCAGTGTCCGGTGCGCCGGGCCCGCGATAAAGAGCACCACCACCACCTCATCCAGAGAGGTGGCAAAGGCGAACATGGCCCCGGACACGATCCCCGGCATGATCAGTGGCATGACGATTTTGAAAAACACGGGCAGCGGGGCCGCGCCCAGACTGACCCCGGCATTGACCAGGCTGTAATCGAATCCCTGCAGGGTGGCGCTCACCGTGATCAGCACAAAGGGCAATCCTAAAATGGTATGAGCCAGGATGATGCCGAGATAGGTGTCGTTAAGCCCGATTTTTGCGAAAAAGAGATACAGGGCCAGGGCCGAGATCACCAGCGGGATCATCATGGGTGAAATGAGCAGGGCCACCAGCAGTCCCTTGCCCGGAAAGTTGGTCCGGTTCAGCCCCACGGCCGCGGTGGTGCCGAGCACCGTGGCCAGGATCATGGAGCTGACACCGACAATGAGGCTGTTCTTCACCGCCACCGCCCACTGGCCGGAGGCGAACACATCCTCGTACCAGCGCAGGCTGAAGCCCTGCAGGGGATAGTGGAGAAACTCGCCGGCATTGAAGGAGAGCGGGATAATGGTCAGAATCGGAAAGACAAGATAGATAAAGACAAGAGCGACCAGAAACCGGAACACATAGTACCAGATACGCTCGCCGGTTGTTGCGTGGGCGGGAATTGCCATGTCGTTCACCCCAGTTTCATGTTGGTAATGTTAACCCGTTTGCCGAAGATCAGGTAGAAGGAGCCGGTCATCACCAGCAGTACCACGCCCAGGGCCGAGGCCATGGACCAGTTGACCCGTTCGTTGACAAAGAAGGCGACAAAATAGGAGACCATCTGATCCTTGGGGCCACCGACCAGCGCCGGCGTGATATAGTAACCAAGAGCCTGGATGAATACCATCAGGCAGCCGGCGCCGATGCCGGGCAGGGTCATGGGGGTATAGACCTTGAAAAAGGCGGCTATGGGCGTGGCACCCAGGGAACGGGCCGCCCGCACATAATAGGACGGGATGCCGGCCATGACGCTGTAGAGCGGCAGCACCATGAAGGGCAGCAGCACGTGGGTCATGGCCACGTAGACCCCGAACCGGTTGAAGACCAGCGGCAGAGGATGCGAGATCAGGCCGGTCCAGAGCAGGAAGGAGTTGACCACGCCCTTGTCCTGCAGGACCAGGATCCAGGACAGGGTCCGCACCAGGAGCGAGGTCCAGAAGACCAGCAGCAGGCCGATCATCAGCAGGTTGCGCACCGAGGCCGAACTGGTGGCCATGAAATAGGCCAGCGGGTAGCCGATGACAAGACAGAGGATGGTCACCGACAGGCTGATGTAAATGGTGCGCAGGATAATTGAGACATAGATGGCTTCCTCCTCGGGTACGCCCACGACCCTGTTCTGCGTGTCGTAGCGCAGGTCAAGGGCTCTGAGCAGATACATCCAGGTGATATTCCGCAGGCCACGCTTGAGTACGGTCCAGTAGGCGGGATCACCCCATTTCTTGTCAATCTTGATCAGCTTGTCCCTGTAGGGCGGGCCATCGATCTTTTTTATCTTGCGGCCGGATTTGAGCAGCAGGCTGTAGAATCCGACCTGGTCGAAGTTCAGCCTGCGGCCGGCAGTGGCCAGGGTACGGGCCGGGTACGCCTTTTTCATGTCCCGGACAATGGCCGCGAAAGCCTCCTCGCCAGGGATGGACTCGCCCGACCAGTGCGCCAGGGCCCGGGCCGTGTTGGGGAGGATCTCCCGCATCCTGGAGTTGTCAATGGACCGGTAGAGCATCATGCCGATGGGAATGAAATAGAAGATCAGCATGAGGAGGAGCAGAGGACCGATCAGGGTGCCGGCCTGGATTTTCCTGCGCCGCTCTGCCCGGCGCAGTTTTTCGCGCAGGGAGGTGTCCGCTGTGGTGTGCTGGGCCATGGTTTCTCTCTCAGATGTAATACAGGGAGTGTCGGTCCGCATGGACAGACGCCATCCGGTTGATGAAACGGCAGGGCTGTCCTGGAGCAGGGCGCAGAGGGACAGCCCCTGATCATCAGGGTTTACCGGGCCACCCAGGCCTGGAAGCGCTGCTCAAGGCTCTCGCCGTTATCCAGCCAGAATTCGATATTGGTCATCAGGGCATTGTCCAGATGGCCCTCGGCCGTGGGCAGCAGGGGCAGCATGTCCCTGTCGATGAATTTGCCGGTTCCCTTGGCAGTCCAGCCATAGGCGATCCTGTTGAAGAAAACCGCCTGCCGGTCCGGGCGCATGGAAAAGGCGATGAACTTCATGGCCTTGTCCCTGTTCGGGGATCCCTTGACAATGGTCCAGTAATCCATGGAATAGAGGTTGCCGTCCCAGACGATGGCGAAGTTGCGTTTTTCCTCCTTGTTGATCCGGGTCACCCAGGCATTGTAGGCCATGCTCATGACAACGTCGCCCGCGGCAAGGCGTTGCTGCGGCTCGGCCCCGGCCTTCCACCAGACTATGTAGGGCTTGAGCTCATCAAGTTTTCTGAAGGCCCGGTCCACTCCCGCTTTGGTGGACAGCACCTTGTACACCTCCTGCCTGGGTACGCCATCAGCAAGCAGGGCGATCTCGAGCGTCATCTTGGCACCCCGGCGCATGCCACGCTTGCCCGGCCATCTCTTGACATCCCAGAATTCCGCCCAGTTTTTCGGGCCGTTCCTGATGACATCAGCATCATAGGAAAAGACCGTGGACCAGATCAGAATGCCGGCACCGCAGTCGGCTGCAGCTCCGTCCACCAGGTTGCTCCTGTCTGTGATCCTTGACCAGTCAAGGGTCTCGAACAGCCCCTCCTCGCAGCCCTGGAACATCTCCGGTGCCTCCACCTGCACCACATCCCAGGTGATGTCTCCGGTCTCGACCATGCCGCGGATCTTGGCCATCTCGCCGCTCCAGGAATCCTCGACGATCTTGATGCCGGTCTCCTTGCTGAAGGGTTCGAAGTAGGCGACTTTGTGGGCTGCCTGCGTGGTGCCGCCCCAGCCGACAATGGTCAGGTCCCTGGCCTGGGCAGAACCGACAGAGAAAAGACATGCCGCGGCCATGGCGGCGAAGGTGAGAGAACATCTCTGTAGCAGCTTATGTTTCATGGGTCATCCTCCTTTGTAATTATCCCGGCTCTTCCGGCCATACATGCCCTGCAGCGGTGAGCCTGTGCCTGTGTCGGTCCATATACCTGGTTGCGTAACCGGCATATCTCTCGACCCTGTCCGAACAGTTTGATCATTAACATGAGAAAAATGACCAAACAAGCAAAATCCGGCAGTTTCGATCCTTGTAACCAACTTCTAACATGCCCGTAACAAAAACCAAATAGAGCAGGGTCCGCGATGCCCCGGTAACCGTCACCGGCAGCGACCGCCGGACCTGCCGGAGTGCGGGGGACAGGAGGTCTTGACAGGGGGGGTAAAACCTTGTTGAATCCTGAGCAGTTCTTCTTCAGGCGAGTCCGTGCCGAATATGCCCGCCTGCCAGACTGTTGCTACTCTTTGAAGCCGTTGCATACCGGAGCATGATGAACCCCTCAGAACGCAGAGTTGAAATCCTCAATATAGTTCGCAGGCAAAAACGTGTTTATGTGGATGAACTGGCCAACCTGCTGCATATCTCCCGGGAAACGGTGCGCCGGGACCTCGGTGAGCTGGAACGGGCCGGCAAGATCCAGAAATTTCATGGTGGAGCGGAGCTTCCCGGCGTGCATGGAGAGGGGCGTTTTCTGGAGCGTATGGCTGAAAATGTGCCGGCCAAAGTTGCTATCGCCACAGCCGCCCTCGAGCTGATATCGCCCGGAGAGACCCTGTTCATCGATACCGGGTCCACCACCCTCTATTTTGCCGAGCAGCTTGCAGGAGTCGCCAATCTGACCGTGGTCACCAATTCCACGGAAATCGCCCGCATACTCGGGGCCGACAACCATGCCACCCAGGTCTTTCTTCTTGGTGGTGAATACCATGCTGACAATCGGCAGACCGTCGGCTCCATGGTCATAAAGCAGGTGGGCTTTTTCAGGGCCCACCACGCAGTGCTGACCATCGGTGCCCTGGACAGCCGTTCCGGTATCATGGATTTCAATATCAACGAGGCCCAGGTGGCGCGGGCCATGATCCAGCAGGCGGAATCGGTTACCGTGCTGGCCGATGTCACCAAATTCGGCAGAATCGCCTCCTTCGGTGTCTGCGGTTTTGACCGGATCACCAATCTCGTGTGTGACCGGATGCCCGAAAAATCCATCGCAGCCTCCCTGGAGGAGGCTGGCGTCAATATTGTCGTCTCTCAATCGATCTCTCGCTGATCCGCATCCCATTTTTGATGGCATCGCAAAAAGTGCGATCCGCCGCGTTGTAGCGGGTACGGCCAATGCCCGACGTGCTTCATGTACACCTCCGCCCGGCCGAATTGCTACGCCTTGTAGATCGAACTTTCGGGTTGAGCCATCTTTGCCGTGTGATGGAATTTTTACGAGTCCATCATTTAAAAAACATAAATTATTCTGCGGTACTGGTTGTCTCGTCAGGATGGGTTGCCCTGTTTCCGGCCGGCAGTGATCAGTTACGTCCGGAGGGGATGAGGCCGATGTGAATGCCGCTTTTTGTTGACCGTTCGGTCAGTATATTGTAGCATTCGGGCAACACTCAACGGAATCGCAGGTTCAAATCATGCAGATTATCTCCGAAAGGGATGTGGCCATTGTCGGTGGCGGTGTGGTTGGCTGTGCTGTTGCCCGACGTCTTACCCTGGAAGGCGCTTCCACTGTCCTGCTCGAAAAGGCAACGGATATCCTGGATGGCGCATCCAAGGGGAACAGCGCCATTCTTCATACCGGTTTTGACGCGCCGCCCGGTACCCTTGAATGGCAATGCGTGCAGGCAGGGCACCGGGAATACCTGGAAATACACGAGTCGCTCGGCCTGCCTGTCCTCAGGACCGGCGCCATGGTGGCGGCCTGGAGCAAAGAGGAAGAGGAACGGCTCGCCGAGGTTCTGGCCAAGGGCCGGTCCAACGGGGTCGATGACCTGCGGCTGCTGGGTCGGGACCAGATCCTGGAAATGGAACCCCATCTCTCTCCCTCGGTTCGCGCCGCCATTCACATACCCCGGGAATATGTGATCGATCCCTGGTCGGCTCCCCTTGCCTATCTCCTCCAGTCCCTGGAGAACGGCGGCGAGGTGCTCTGTGATGCCGAGGTCACGGCTGGCGAGTTCGACGGCAGCCACTGGCTGCTGCAGACCGGCAGGGGAACGGTGCGTTGCCGCTACGTGATCAACTGCGCCGGCCTGTATGGAGACCTTGTCGACAAGGCTGTGCTGGGAGATGCGGATTTCACCATCCTGCCCAGAAAGGGGCAGTTCGTGGTCTTTGATAAGGCCGCGGCCAGTCTGATCAATTCCATTATCCTGCCGGTACCTTCCAGGCGAACCAAGGGTATTGTGCTTTTTCCCACCATCTTCGGCAACATGATGGTGGGGCCCACGGCCGAGGACCAGGAGTCCCGGGACGATGCCTCGGTGGAGCGTGCAACCCTCGACATGCTGGCCGAAAAGGGCAAGGCCATGCTGCCGGACCTGAAGAACATACCGGTGACCGCCACCTATGCCGGTATCCGTCCGGCAACCGAGGCATCTCCCTACCGGATACGAAACGAACCTGATCGCCACTGGATCACCCTGGGTGGCATCCGTTCCACCGGATTGACAGCGGCCCTTGGCCTGGCCTGGCATGCGCATGCGCTGCTCAGGGAGCAGGGAGCCAGTTTCACGCCCCTGGAAAACCCTGTGGTCCCCAGGGTACCCAACCTGGCCGAGCACCTGCCCCGCGATTTTAGCAGGCCGGGATTCGGCGAGATCGTCTGTCACTGCGAGATGGTCACCAGCCGCGAGATCACCGCCGCCCTGACCGGCAAACTGCCGGCCCGCAGCCTGGCCGCCCTCAAACGCCGTACCCGGGTGACCATGGGGCGATGTCAGGGGTTTTACTGTTCGGCCAGGCTGGCCGAACTGACCAGGGCCAAATTTGCCACCCCCCTTGGCGTGGGAGAGATCAATGACTGATTCCAGCAGCAAAACCGCCTGCACCGTGGCCATCATCGGTTCAGGCCCTGCCGGGGTCGGAGCCGCTCTTGCCCTGCACAAGGCCGGGATTGATGATGTGGTCATCCTGGAGCGCGATCAGGAGGCTGGGGGCGTGCCACGGCACTGCGGCCATCCGCCCTTCGGTCTCCGGGAATACCACCGTATCCTGGCCGGGCCTTCTTACGCCGCCAGGAATATCCAGGCCATCACCGAGGCAGGCATCCGGCTCCTGACCGGCCATACCGTGACCAGGCTGGGCAAAGGCGGGAGCCTCGATCTCGTCACTTCGCAGGGAGCCAGGACGATTGCCGCCCAGCGGGTGCTGCTGGCCACCGGTACCAGGGAGACACCGCGCGCGGCCCGTTTTGTCTCCGGTGGCCGGCCCCTTGGCATCCTGAATACAGGTGCCCTGCAGGCCATGATCTATCTGAAAGGGATGATCCCCTTTCGCAGTCCCCTGGTGGTGGGGACGGAACTTGTCAGCTTCTCGGCCCTCTGGACCTGTAAAAAGGCAGGCATCCGGCCGGTGGTAATGATTGACGAGGAAAAAAAGACCGGGGTATCCCGGTTGGTGGCCATGTCGCACCGCTACATGGGGGTGCCCATGTTGCTGGGAGTTGAGATCATCAACATCCAGGGCAGGGACCGGGTCGAGTCCGTCACCATACGGGATGGAAATGGCGCCATCAGAGAATTTGCATGCGATGGTGTCCTGTTCACCGGCAGGTTCGTGCCCGAGGCAAGCCTCGCCCGTCTGGGTGACCTGTGCCTTGATCCGGCAACCGGCTGCCCGGCGGTTGACAGTGAGGGCCGCTGTTCGGATCCCGCCTATTTTGCCGCCGGCAACCTGGTACATGCTCCGGTCAGGGTGGCCGGTCAATGCTACAGGAGCGGTGTGCAGGCAGGTCTGGCCATTGCCCGGGATCTGGGAGGCAGAGTCCACGAAAAAGATTGTCCCATCCCGCCCGACAGGAGGAAAAGAACATGAGTGAGTCGAAGAAACAGTGCCATTGCAACAGAGACGGATCCGCAGGCACCGGGTTGACCCGTCGAACGATCCTGAAAAAAGGTGCCCTGGGCGCAGCTGTGCTCGCCACCGCCAGCATGGGACCCTGGGTACGCACCTCGCAGGCAGCCAGGCTTGAGTTGCGCTGGCTTGGCTGGGAACATTACAATGTCAAGAAGCTCACTTCGGAGTTTGAAAAGAAGTACAACTGCAAGGTGAGCGCCGGATTCTTTGACGGCAACTCCGAGTGTTACAACAAGCTTCGTGCCGGCGGGGTCAAGGACTTTGATCTGTTCATGGCTGATGGCTTCTGGCCGCGCCTCTACTTCAAACAGGGGCTCAGCCAGGCCACGGACTATACAAAACTGCCCAACATCAAGGGCTGCTTTCCCTCCTTCCTGCCGCCCAACTACATGCTGCTGCAGGAGGAAAACGGCACCAGCATGGTGGCTGCGCCCAACTGCTGGGGAGGATATGGTTTTTCCTATAACAAGGACAAGATTGCCAGAGAAGACGCCGAAACCATCAACTGCCTTTTTAATCCCAAGTTCAAGGGCCACCTCTCCACCAGCGCCCGATTCGAGGAGAATATCGCCCTTGCCGGTATCCTGGCTTGCTATCGCATGGGAACCATCAACAAGCCCCGGCCCGATGGGAAACCCTTCAACCCTTACGTGCTCACCGACCAGGAGCTGGAGGAGTGCAAGAAGCTGCTCATCAGGCAGAAACCCCTGCTGGTCACCCGCTGGAATGACGAGGACACCCTGGAACGACTCTTCCGGGCACAGGTGGTCTGGGCATCGCCGGAATGGTCGGGCATCTATCGCAGGATCGAGTTCGACCGGCTGGACGGCAAGAGCAAGCTCAATTTTGCCCATTGCCTCAAGCCCAGGGAGGGCGGCCTGGGGTGGGTGGACACCTGGGGCATCACCGCCGGGGTCAAGGACAGCGAAAAGCTGGAACTCTGCCACAAGTGGATCAACTTCCGGTTGAAAAAGGAAAACATGGTGTACGTGGCCAAGGAGATCGGCTGGGCTCCCACCGTGGATGTGCGGGACATGCTGCCCGAGCGGTATGTGCGCACCCTGTTCCTCAACCAGACCGACGCCATCAAGGATCTCTACCAGTTCGATGCACCCTCTTCCCCGGAAAAATGGGAGCGGGTCTGGTCCGAGGTCGAGGCGGCATGAGCCGGAATCCATCGTCATCATTCCCCAATGCCGGGCAGCCGGCCGGTTTCCCGGCCGTAACATTTCAGTAAACGTTCGGCAGCGCTCCATCTGCACGTGCTCGCGGCTGGCCGCATAGCGGACTGTAGTCGGCCAGCCACGATCACGCACAGCTGACGCACTGCTGAACTGTTACCAAACGTACCGGTATGTTCAGGTAATTGCCGTTAGCGGTAAATTATTACGCATTTCTACCAGCTATCATGCAGACATCAGCGCACGCCCTCGAGCTCGTCGAGGTGGAAAAACAGTTCGGCCCGGTGCGGGCCGTGGACAATGTCAGTTTCAGCGTGGAAAAGGGAGAATTTTTCGCCCTGCTCGGCCCGTCGGGCTCGGGCAAGACCACCCTGTTGCGCATCATCGCCGGGCTGGAATCCGCAGGCAAGGGATCGGTCCATATCGGCGGCAGGGATGTGACCAGAAAGCCGCCCTATGCCCGGGGCATCGGCATGGTCTTCCAGGATTTCCTTCTCTTTCCCCACAAAACCGTGGGCGAGAATATCAGTTTTCCCCTGAAAATGAAAAAGATGCCTGCCGCCCGGCAGAAAGAACAGCTTGACTGGGTGCTGGAACTGGTACGCATGAAAGGCTTTGAAGACCGGTTTCCCAACCAGCTCTCGGGTGGCCAGAAACAACGGGTGGCCCTGGCCCGCGGCCTGGTGGCCAGGCCGGACATCCTGCTGCTGGACGAGCCGCTGGCCAACCTGGACCGGGAGCTGCGCAAGGAGATGGAGGTGGAGATGCGCCGTTTCCAGGCCGAAATCGATATCCCCTTTGTCTATGTCACCCATAACCAGGAAGAGGCCCTGACCCTGAGTAACCGGGTGGCCGTGATGAAGGACGGCCGTTTCGAGCAGGTGGGCGACAAGCTGGAACTCTACGAGGCCCCGGCCACAGCCTTTGTTGCCTCCTTTCTCGGCCTGAACAACACCATCGTCGGCCAGGTAACAGCACAGGAGGGCGGGCTTTCCACCATTGACTGGAAAGGCATCCGGCTGCCCGTGCCCACGCCCGAGGGAGTCGGCGTTGGCGACAGTGTGCAGTATTATCTGCGCAGTGAGAAGATGCACATCGGCCCGCTTGAAGACACCCCGGAGGGTGCCGATGCCACCCGGCTTGCGGCACGGCTTCGGGACATTATCTTCAAGGGACAGTATTCCGACTACTTTGTCATTGTGGAAAACGGCGAAGAGATGGTAATCAGCGATGTGCCTGATATTAAAGGTATAACCATCGGCGACCAGGTGGCGGTCTCCTGGCTGCCGGAAGACGGTTTTGCCTTTGCCGCAAAAGGAGATAGGTGATGGCTGCTCAACTCCGCCTGACACGCCGCGATCTTAAGGCCATGGCCTTAAGCCTGCCCGGCGCCCTGTTTCTGCTCTTCTTTCTCTTCCTGCCGCTTGTCACCATTGTCATCTACAGTTTCTGGCGGTCGGAAAACTACACCATGATCGCGGACTGGAACCTGGACAACTACATCACCCTCCTCACCACCCGCACCTATCTTACCTTCATTTTCCGCTCCCTGGTCATGTCACTGTCCGTCTCGTTCATCTGCCTTGTCTACTCCTGGCCGGTGGCTTATTTCATCGCCCGGTACGGCGGACGCTACCGGCTGATCCTGGTCCTGCTCACGGCAGCCCCCTTCTTCACAGGCATTATCCTGCGGGTCACGGCCATGCAGCAGATCCTCGGCCCCATCGGCGTGCTCAACATGTTTCTCACCAACATGGGGCTTGCGCCACTCAAGTTGCTCATGTACACCAACTATGCCACGGCCCTGGGTCTGGTCTATCTCTGGATTCCTTTCATGGTGCTGGCCATCTATCTCTCCCTGCTCACCTTTGATTTCAAGCTGCTGGACGCGGCCATGATCAACGGTGCCGGCCCCCTGCGCGCATTTATAGAGGTGACCTGGCCGCTCAACTGGATCGGCACCTGCATCGGTCTGGCCCTGGTGTTCATCCCCACCTTTGCCGCCACCATCACCCCGAAATTTCTCGGCGGTGTCAACGGCGCCCTGTACGGTAACATCCTGGCGCACCAGTTCGGGGCCACCGGTACCTGGGCACTCGGCTCGGCCATGGGCGTGGTGCTCTTTGCCATCTCCTCGCTCTTTGTCTATATCATCTTCAAGACGGTCAACCTGAACCGGGCCGGGTACACCGGCAAGCTCGACGGGGAGTAGTGTCATGGCAGCCATCAACAGCAAGGATATCGTTCTGCGGGCCATCCAGGTGCTGCTCCTGGTCGCCCTGTATATCTTTCTCTATTTTCCCATCCTCTTTATCACCTATGTCTCCTTTGTGGACAATATCATCTGGCCCTTTCCGCCGGAATGGACCCTGAAATGGTATGCCCGGCTGCTCAGCATGAGCGACTTCCACGTGGGCCTGAAAAACTCGGTGTACATCGGCCTGTGCACGGCTGTGCTCTCCACCCTCTTTGCAACCTCGGCGGTGATCGGCCTGCTCAAATACCGCACTCGCTGGCGGGGCCCCATGATCCTGCTCTATATCTCGCCGCTCTTTGTGCCTGGGCTGCTCATCGGTATATCCACCCTGATGTTCAACGCCAATGTGCTGGGCATGAGCGGCAAGCTGGCCTCAGCCATTGTCGCCAACACCACCGAGGCCATTGCCTTCTCCTTCCTGGTGATCCTGGCCCAGCTTGTCCGCTATGACTGGCGCATGGACGAGGCAGCCATGGTCTTTGGCGCC
Source organism: Desulfobulbaceae bacterium (assembly GCA_026987195.1). Taxonomy (GTDB): domain Bacteria; phylum Desulfobacterota; class Desulfobulbia; order Desulfobulbales; family Desulfobulbaceae; genus DRKI01. Next base: position 17,283 of record JALSNC010000044.1, read on the forward strand.
CGTCCGGCGCAGGTCTTTCGGGAGGTGACCCTGCCCACCATCTGGCCGGCCATCCTTGGCGCCTTTCTGGTCAGTTTTATCCTGGCCTTCAACAACCTGGAGATCTCCTTTTATAACCTGGGCGCCATCCCCACCCTGCCCACCATCGCCTGGGGCACCCTGCGCCATGGCATCAAACCGGAGCTCTTTGCCCTGGCCAGCGTGATCAATCTGCTGGTCTTCTCCATCATTGCCGGGCTGTTCTTTCTCATCCAGACCGGGCTGGTGCGTTTTGGCTATCGGGGGGAATAGATGGTGTCCGGGGGAGTGATCCTGGCGATTGACCAGGGGACCACCGCCACCAAGGCGCTCCTGGTCGACCTGGACGGCAGGGTGACGGCATCGGCAGGTGTCACCCTGGAACAGATCTACCCGCAGCCCGGCTGGGTGGAAACGGATCCTGATCTGCTGTGGAATTCGATCCACTCCACCTGCGGTCAGGTACTGGCCGGGGTGTCACCCCGGGAGGTGGTGGCAATAGGGCTTTCCAACCAGGGGGAAAGCGTCATCGCCTGGGACCGGGAGAGCGGCCGTCCCCTGTACAACGTGATCAGTTGGCAGGATACCCGCACCGAGGCGGACTGCAGGGCTCTGGCCAGACAGGGCGATATGGAGAAACTGCGGGAGAAAACCGGGCTCATCCTGGACAGCTATCTCTCGGCCTCAAAGTTTTCCTGGCTGCTCACCCATGTCCCGGCCGTGCAGGAGGCATACAAAGCGGGAAGCCTGCTGCTCGGCAACCTGGATGCCTGGATGCTCTGGAAGATCAGTAATGGCCGGATCTTTGCCACGGATTACAGCACGGCTTCGCGCACCCTGCTTTTCAATGTCCACACCCTGGCATGGGACGAGGACCTGCTCACCCTGTTTGACATCCCCGGGGATGTGCTGCCAAGGCCCATTCCCTGCAGCGGTCCCATGACCCAGGCCGACCCGGAGGTTTTCCTGGGACTGGAGGCGCCCCTCACGGCCTCGGCAGTAGATCAGCCCGCCGCCCTGTTCGGCCATGGCTGCGAGCAGGCAGGCAGCCTCAAGATCACCTATGGCACCGGCGCCTTTCTGCTCATGAATACGGGCGGCCGGTTTCACCTGTCAGAGCATGGCCTGCTCACATCCATAGCAGCGACGCCCCCAGACCGGCCCGTGCAATATTACCTTGACGGTGGTATCTATTCGGCAGGAGGGGCCATTCAATGGCTGCGGAACCAGGCAGGAGTGGCTGATTGTGTGGAGGAACTGGCCGCGCTGGCTGACGGGCTGCCCGATAACGGGGGGGTCTATTTTGTGCCCGCCCTGGTGGGGTTGGCCGCGCCCCACTGGCAGCGCGAGGTGGCTGCCGCCTTTTTCGGCCTGACCCGGGCCACAGGCAGGCCGCACATGGTGCGGGCCGTGCTCGAGGCAATCGCCTACCGGGTCTGCGAGATCGTCCGCTCCATGGAACAGGACACCGGCCAGCGTATCACCGCCATCCGCGCCGATGGCGGCGTGAGTGCCAATACCTTTCTCATGCAGTTCCAGGCCGACCTGCTGGGTGTTCCTGTGACCGTCCCCGACAACCACGAACTGACCGGCCTGGGCATTGCCCGTTTGGCCGGTCTGGGCGCAGATATCCTGAGACCAGACGCCTCCTTTGCCGCGCAGGCCAATGCAGTCCGCTATTCTCCAGCAGGCAGTTACAATCGTTTACAATCCGCCTTTGCCCGCTGGCGACAGGCCGTGAAACTGGCCCGAGCCTTTTCCTCTCCAGGCTGACCAATCCGGCCGCCTGACCGATAGCAGGTGTTATCTCATTGTAAAAGTTCAGCAGCACGCCATCTGCACGCGCTCGCGGCTGGCCGCATAGCGCGGACTATAGCTGCCAGCCACGATCACGCACAGCTGACGCACTGCTGAACTTTTACCAAAAGTATTGCTCTTTTTCAGG
>JALSNC010000045.1 GCA_026987195.1 Desulfobulbaceae bacterium
TCCCCGGACCAGGAGCTTGGTCTCGTAGATGGAATAGCCGTGCAGAAGGCGGACCACGATGATGCTGGGGATACAGGCGGTCATCAGGGGCAAGACCACCTGGTAGTTGTAGGTCAGCTCGAAGATGGTGAGGATGGCGGTGATGGGGGCCAGGGTGGTGCCGGCCACCACCGCCCCCATGCCGACCAGGGCGTAATGGGCCGGGGAAAGGGGCGTATCGGGCCAGATCACCTGGGCGACACTGCCGACGATGGATCCCAGGGAGGCGCCGAGAAAGAGCGAAGGCGCAAAAATCCCGCCGCTCATGCCCGAGCCCACGCAGCCGCCGGTGGTGACCAGCTTGGCCAGCAGCAGCCAGGCCGCGGCGGAGAGGAGCACATGCCCGTGCAGCATCTCGTTGACCGTGCCATAGCCCACGCCCAGGGCCTCGGGCCGCACCAGGCCGACGATGCCCACCACCAGGCCGCCCACGGCCGGGGCCAGCCAGGCCGGCACCCGCATCCGGTCCAGGAAGCGGCCCAGGCCGAAGACCACGGCCATGAACAGGAGGCTGAACAGGCCGGCGGCAATGCCGAGGCCGAAATAGAGCAGCAGCTCGCCCGGATGGGACATGGTGAAAAAGGGGATCTGGAACACGGTCTCGTCGGACCAGAAGAGCTTGGAGACCACGGTGCCGGTCACGGCAGCGATGACGATGTTGGAGAGCGAAGAGACCTCCAGGTCAAAGAGCAGGATCTCCACCACGAACAGGGTGCCGGCCATGGGCGCCTGAAAGGTGGCGGCGATACCGGCGGCAGCGCCGCAGGCCACGGCCAGCCGCCGATGGTCCGGCCCGAGACGGAACAACTGGGTGAGGGAAGAGCCGATGGAGGAGCCGATCTGGACGATGGGACCCTCCCGGCCCACCGAGCCGCCGGCGGCGATGAAGGTGGCGGTGGCGAAACTCTTGGCCATGGTGACCCGGTGGCGGATGATGCCGTCGCGCAGGGCCAGGGCGGCCATGACCTCGGGCACGCCCGGGCCGCGGATCTCGGGCGCGAACCGGGCCAGAAGCGGCCCCAGCACCAGGCCTGCCACCACCGGGATGCCGAAGCGCAGCAGGACCGGTGCCTGCCGGTAGAGGGAAAGAAACGATTCGTCACCTGACCAGAAAAGGCTGATCTCAAAGCCGATCAGCCAACGAAAGAAAACCGCGCCCAGGCCGGCCAGGCCGCCGATGAGCAGCGCCAGCAGCAGGGGAAAGATGATGTCGGAAAAGGCGTGCCGATTATCCATGGATCGCTGCGAAAAACGTGGTATGCTTGTCCCGGTTTGTACCAGTTCACCGTCATCGGCAACCACCTGAACCGACCGATACTTCGGGTAAAAGTCCGGCTGTGCGTGATCCTGGCCGGCCGGCCATGGGCCACTCTGCGGGCAGCCGCGGCGGGCACGTGCAGATGACGAGCTGCCGGATTGTATCCCGGATTCACCCTACCGTATCCCAACCCGAAACGCACCGCGAAAGAGAGCGCCATGGAACTTCCCGACTGGCCACCCGAACTGCCTGCTCCCGGACAGGAGGAGCTGCCGCTCTTTTCGGCCGCCTCCAATATCTGCCTCGACTTCCACGGCGACCCCCTGCAGGCCGACCTGGTGATCTTCTCCGACGGCAACCACCACATGGCCCTGCAGGAATGCGTGCAGCGGTTCCACGCCCGTCAGCCGGACTGCAGGACCTTCTATGCCACCACCCCGCCCGGACCCGTTCTCACCCTGCTGCGCCAGGGGAGCCTGCGCATCGGCAACCTGGTCCTGTCGGTACGGCCGCATCTCTTTCTCGGCCCGCCCCATGTTCTCGACAGCCTGGAGGCCGACGGCATGATCGGCCAGCGACGCCCCTTCATGCAGAATCGCGGCGCCGCCCTCCTGGTCCGGCGTGACGACCCGAAGACGCGGGATCTCGACCTGCCCGCCCTCGCCCGGCCCGGCCTGCGCCTCTTTCTCTCCAATCCCGATACCGAGTCGGTCAGCTTCCGGGGCTACCGGGACACCCTCGTCGCCCTTGGTACGGCCGCGGGCCTGGACCCCGGTTTCCTGGAAGCAAAAAATGAGGCCGGCGAGATCGTATACGGCAGATCCATCCACCACCGGGAGGCACCGCAGGCCGTGGCCGAAGGCCGGGCCGACGTCGCGATCCTCTATTACCACCTGGCGCTCCGCTTCTGCCGCATCTTCCCGGAGTTCTTCGCCATGCTCACCCTAGCCGGCCCCGGCAACAGAATCAGCCATATCCATGCCGGCCTGGTGGGCAATGGCGGGCCATGGGGCGGCCCCTTCCTCACCTTCCTGGTCTCGGACGAGGTGACCGGCATCTACAGGCACCACGGACTGGACCGTCCCGAACTGTTCAGCAGCAGACCATCTGCGGACGAGCGACACGCCTGACCGGGAGCGGCACTCAGACCAGCTCCGCCATCACCGCGTCGGCCACCATCAGGCCGCGCCCGGTGAGGTGAAGGAAGCCGTCGCTGACCGCCAGCAGCCCCTGGTCGACAAGACGGGCCAGGATATCGCCATAGTAGCTGCCTGCATGGAGGCCAAAGCGGCCTTCCAGCCCGGCCAGGGAGACACCGCGGACCATGCGCAGCCCCATGACGACCGTCTCCCGGAACCTCGCCTCCACGCCCAGCTCCTCTGCCTCTGACCAGACCGCCCCCCCCGCGGCCAGGCGGCGGCAGAACTCCTCCACGTCGGCCACCGCGCTGAGCCTGCGGCCGGAAAGGCAGGAGACCGCTCCGGCCCCCAGGCCGATATAGGAGCCATTGTGCCAGTAGTTGATATTGTGGGCACATTCCAGGCCCGGCCGCGCATAGCTGGAGATCTCGTAGCGTACCAGGCCGGAGTGGGGAAGCAGATCATCGGTGCAGGCCATCATGGCCAGGACCTCTTCCTCTGCCGGCAGGTTCAGCTCGCCTGCCGCCGCCCTGCGGGCAAACCGTGTACCCTCCTCCAGGGTCAGCTCATAGATGGAGAGGTGGTCCGGCTCAAGGACCAGGGCCTCTTCCAGGGTCTGCCGCCAGGCAGCGGCGTCCTGGCCGGGCAGGCCGTACATCAGGTCCAGGCCCAGGTTGGTGAACCCGGCCTGCCGGGCCAGGCGCGCACAGCGCACTGCATCGGCGGCCGAATGTATCCTGCCGATCCTGGCCAGCAGCCGGTCATCCAGGGACTGGACACCGATGGAGATGCGATTGAAGCCCGCCCGCCGCAGGCAGGCCAGGGCAGGCCCGTCCACTGTGGCCGGATTGACCTCCAGGGAGATCTCGATGCCGGCCGGCGCCCGGAAATGGCGGAGACAGTGACAGAGAAGGTCGGCCAGCCGCTCCGGACCGAGGAGACTGGGGGTACCGCCGCCGAAGAAGATGGTTGCCGGCCGCCGTTGCCGGGCCCACGGCCGGGCGGCCATCTCGCCGGCCTGATGGCGCAGGCTGTGCAGGTAGGTATCGATCAGGTCGTCGCGGCCGGCCAGGGAGAAAAACCCGCAATACGGGCACCTGGCACGGCAGAACGGCAGGTGCAGGTAGAGGCCGAAGGTGCGGTCCAGGGCCGCCACAGCCTTGCAGCTCATGATGCTGCCGCCGGCTGCCAGACCTCGCGGACGGCACCACTGACCGCCTGCAGCAGGGGATCGTCGCCCCGCTCCCGCAGGTGGATGAAGGAGAGATCCATGGCCAGGGCCTCCTGCCGCCACAGGCTCACCCGGCCCGCCTCCCTGGCGGCCAGGGCACCGGCCTCGAGCTGCAGGCCCAGGCCGACACCGCTGGCCACCAGGCTGGCAATGGTGGCCTCGTTGTCCGCCTCGATGACCCGGGCCGGCACCAGGCCCCTGGACGTAAACTCGCTGCGGGCAACCAGGTGAAAGGGGCAGTCGTCCGGGGTCCAGACCCAGGGCATACCGGCCAGGGCCTGCCAGTCGGCGCCATCGAGCCGCTGCTGCCAGGCCGGCGGCCCGATGATCCGAACCCGGACCCGGGTGAGCAGCAGGCCGGCGAACCGTTCCCTGGACCAGGGGCCGTAGACGAAACCGCCATCCATGCGCCGGTCGCTGATCTGTTCGATCACCTGCGCCGACATGGCCTGGAGCAGGGTCAGCTCGATGCCGGGATGATGGTCAGCCAGTTGCCGGTAGATGGCATCCAGGCGCAGCATGGCCGCGTCGCTGCGGACACCGATCACCAGGGAACCGGTCAGACTGCCGGCCAGGTTCCGGGCCCGGGCCTCGAGCGCGGCCACCGCTGCCAGCGTCTCGCCGGCCGGTCCAAGAAGATCGCGGCCGGCCGCGGTCAGCCGCATGCCCCGCGGTGTGCGTGTGAAAAGCTGCAACCCCAGTTCCTCTTCCAGGGCCCTGACATGGGAACTCACCGCCGGCTGACTGGTATGGAGCCGACGCGCGGCCCGGGTCAGGTGCCCTTCCCTTGCCACGGCCACGAAGCTGCGCAGGTGATAGAGTTCCATCATCAGGTTTCCGGATCAGGGGTATCAGAAGCTATGATTGGCATTTCCGGTTCGTTCAGGGTAGCGTAGTTCCAGGATCAGCACAATAACCGGGAACATCAACCAGTTCAAGGAGGACTCCATGCGAGGACGACAGACAGCGACACTCATTGCGGCCCTGATACTCTTTGCAACCGGCCAGGCTCTGGCAGCAGGATTCACGCTGACGAGCCCGCAACTGCAGCCGGGCGGCACCATGGCCACGGCCCAGGTCTTCAACGGTTTCGGCTGCACGGGCAGCAACATCTCGCCGGCGCTTGCCTGGCAGGGAGAACCGGCGGGCACGAAAAGCTTTGCGGTCACGGTCTATGATCCGGACGCCCCCACAGGGTCCGGCTGGTGGCACTGGGTGATCTTCAACATCCCGGCCAACGTCCACCATCTGCCCGAAAACAGCGGCGATCCTGCCAGCGGCCTGGCCCCGGCCGGATCGGTGCAGAGCCGGACCGACTTCGGCCGGCCTGGCTACGGCGGCGCCTGCCCACCACCGGGCGATGCGCCGCACCGTTACATCTTCACGGTTTTTGCCCTGGACACGGACAGGCTGGACCTGGACAGCGATGCCTCGCCGGCCATGGTGGGATTTTACCTGAACCGCCATGCCTTGGCCCGGGCACAGATCATCGT
>JALSNC010000046.1 GCA_026987195.1 Desulfobulbaceae bacterium
TGATCAGGCATATCTGCACCACAAGCCGCGAAGAGGACATGATACAGTTGCTGACCACGATCCGCAGTCACCCGGCCGTGCCCATGCACGGACCGGAACACCACGCCATGGTGCCCGGGATCATCCTTGCCGCCTTCCGCAATGGTGGCGGCGCCATCGGCAGCGAAACCATTGCCACCGGCATTGAGCGGGGCGCCGGCGTGCCCGGCGGGGCCTGCGGATTCTGGGGCAGTTGCGGTGCCGCCGTCGGTGCCGGCATAGCCGCGGCCCTGATCCTCGATGCCACTCCGCTCACTCCGCATCCCCGTCAGCAGGCGCAGGCATTTGTCGCCGCCATCCTGGGCCGGGTCGCCGAGATCCGCGGCGGCCGCTGCTGCCAGCGGGAGACCTGGCTGGCCCTGCAGGCCACGGCGCGGCTGTCCGGCCAGTACCTGGGCCGCACGCTCAGGGCCGGGGAGATCCTCCGGTGCAGCCAGTACAGGGAAAACAAAGAGTGCATCCGCGGACAGTGTCCGTTATGGAACAACAGGAGCCGCCAGGCCACGACAGGGCTGACCTTTCTGAACATGGCCAGGTGACGGGTAAACGTTCAGCAGCACGCCATCTGCGCGCCTGCGGCTGCCGGTATGGCCGGCCACACCCGGAGCGCCTGGCCTGCCGCCCCTGCGCGCTCCTGCCCCTCTGCATACAGGAACTGATCGAACCGAGACGAACCGATGCTGAAAGAACTGACCGTCAACTTCTCCAATCTGCTGCTGTCTCTCTCCGATGCCGTGGACCTCGCCAACGCCGAGATCGCTGCCCACCAGATGCGGACCGCCTTTATCACCTGGCAGCTCTGCAAGGTCGGCCGGGTCCCTGTGGACAGGATGAACCTGCTCTACATGGCAGCCCTGCTGCACGATATCGGCGCCCTGTCCATGGAGGAGAAGGAGCGACTGCACGCCTTTGGCCGCATCGATCTCGAAATCCACTGTGTCCTGGGGCAGGCGCTGTTCGAGCTCTCACCCCAGTTTGCCCCGGCGGCAGGTATTGTCCGCTTTCATCATCGGCCCTGGCAGGAGTGGGACGCGCCCCTGGACCGGTCGGAGGTGTTCGGGGCCCAGCTTCTTCTGCTCGCCGATCTCGTGGAGCGCCTCATTGACAGGAAGACCTATATCCTTCTCCAGGTGGACAGGATCAAGAAGGAGGTGCTGGCCGTTTCGGGAACCGACATCCATCCGGAGATCGTTGATCTCTTCATGCAGGTGGTGCACAGGGAAGACTTCTGGTTCGATCTGACCTCGCCCCGCCTCTACTCCCTCCTGCTCCATTCCGGGCCGCACCGGCTCACCGAGATCGGCAGCAGCGACGTCTTTTCCATTGCCTCCCTCTTCCGCCATATCGTGGATTTCAAGTCCCCTTTCACCGCCACCCATTCCACCGGTGTGGCCGAGTGTGCCGTGCTCCTGGCCCGGAAGTTCGGCCTCACCGATTCCGAGATCGTGCAGATGGAGATCGCCGGCTATTTCCACGACCTGGGCAAGCTGGCCATTCCCAACGCGATCCTCGAGAAACCGGGCAGCCTGACCCGGGACCAGTTCGCGGTGATCCGGCAGCACACCTACTTTACCTATTCGGTGCTCAATACCATCGGCGGGCTCGACCAGATAGCCCGGTGGGCGGCCTTCCACCACGAGCGGCTCGATGGATCGGGCTATCCTTTCCACATCGGGGCCGACAGGCTTGATATCGGCGCACGAATCATGACCGTGGCCGACCTGTTCACGGCCGTGGCCGAGGACAGGCCCTATCGCAAGGGACTGGAGCGGGACAAGATCGCAAAGATCCTGGTCTCCCAGGCGAACAGAAACGGTATTGACAGGCGGATCGCGACCCTGCTGCTGGATCACTTCGACGAGATATCGGCGCAGGTCAGGGAGAAACAGGCCCGCTGCCGGACGATGTTCGAGGAGAAGTTCCAGGGCAGGGTCTGAGGCCATCAGCGTCCTTCGACGGACAATCCCCCCGGCTGAATCCCGTAGCCTAACAGGTTCAACCCGTTGTTTCCACCATGTTTTTTGTCGTCGTCCCCTCCACTGCCCAAGGGCAACCCTTTTAGGAGTTCCTGAACCCGGGGTCTGTCGTTTCTTCCTCTCGTAGTTCTGTCTTTTTCTGCCATCAAAACTTTTTATGCGCCTTGGTGCGTCTTCCCTCCGCCTGCCGGCAGCGGCAGGATCATCCCCTTGCCACCGGCCCGCTGCCTGTTGCCGTTTCCGGCTGCACCGCTGCGGGCGCTTCATGCTCTTCCTTTGAGTTTTTATCGAACTTCATCCAGTTAGGACAAACCGTTTCCCGGCAGGCATGGTGGGCCACGTTGTGGCTTTTCCGGAGGCTGTTACGCTGCGTGATTGTTTGATAAACCTTATATCAGGATTATTTATTAAACGTATCACGTATATTTATTTTGATCTTTACCGTTATGGCACAATGTAGTATATCTGCGCCTGAAGAAGTGAGAGAGAGCATGGCCGGGTAATCGTGAGCCATGGTGCGATAGTGCGTAAATTTCACCGGAGAGGAGGGGCATCCAGGCGAAAGGGGGCGGTGCGGTGTTTCTCCTGGCGGACACCCTGACGGTTTTTTTCAGAAAATCTGGAGGCCGGAGTCGGGAAACAGGAAGGGTGCAACAGATACGCCATCTGCATGCTTTGCATATTTTTGTTGTGGCTGCGGCCAGAGAACCTGGTCCGGCCATGCCGGTTTTTTCCGGGATCAGTAACGGCAGACAGGAAAAGGAGGTGAACAGGGAGGCCAATGGTACGGAATGATCCGGGTCCCGGTACCCACACGTGAAAGGGGGAACTATGAAAGACGCCAATTGCACAGGGGATTCTGTTGCGATCAGCAAAAGAAGAGTTCTTTTGGGGAAATCGCCCGCAGGGCGTGCCCTTGGCAGGAGAGGAGAGATGCAAATGACAAAGATGGATCTGGCCATGATACTGACCCTGGGGGCGGCCCTGCCCCTGACGATGGCGGCGACCGGGTCTGCGATGATCGGGCCCGGCGGCGGGCCGGGTATGGGGGCTGCCGTTCTGCGGGACAGAAGCGGCAATCCGATCATGGAACAGCTCGATCCCACGGATACCATTACCGCCGCCAACGGATCGGTCTACATGGCCGGCCCCCCATACAGCCCTAAACAGACCTGCGGTCGCTGTCACGACTATGACGCCGTGACCCGGGCCTTCCATTTCCGGGAGGGAACCGGGCCCAGGGGAGAGAATATCAGTGACCACTGGAGTGATGAGCACAGGGACGATACCCTGTACAAGTACCTGGCCAATGCCTATGCCTACATCATCAGCCCGGGCGAATATGGTGCATGGTGACCGCCCTCCTACCGCCAGTTGGCGGCCAGGAAGGAACGCGGCACCGTGGCAGATCCCTTCACCACCGAGGGAAAACCCTATTTCTTCGATATGGGCAAGGCGGACCAGATGGCGGTCTGCTACTCCTGTCACCTGGGAGGCGGTCCGGCAGAGGGTATTGTGCAGCAGGACGGTACAGTCATTCCCTATGACGATCCGTCCCTTTCCCCGATCCACACCTTTGACCGTTCTTTTTACTCCTATGATGCCAACGATATCACCGAGGCATTGCTCAGCGACCAGACCATAGAGGAGACCATCGCCTCCATCGGCGATCCGAGGCGCCACGACTGGTCCAGATCCGGGGTCATGGAGGCGGACTGCATGGGCTGCCACATCGATCCCGACAGCCGCTTTGTCCTGCACACCGCTGATGGTCTCAAGGCCAAGCCCTTCAGGCCGCGGCTGCTGATCTTTGCCGAACGGCAGAACGGCGAGGTGACCAGGGTCTCCCTGGGGATGCCGCTCAAGGTGGGGCTGGAGAATGAATCAGCCCTCTCCTATACCAATGACCTGCAGCGGATGAGCCGGCCGGCGGGCCTGATGCCCATGAGGGATCTTCCCGCCTCCGTGATTGGCGATCTGATGCAGATGTGGTCAGACGGCCTGGACCGACTCGATGCCGACGGCACTGCGCTGCCCTATGCCGTATATGGAACCAACATCAGTAAGATATGGGATGCGGACGGCAAGATCAAGGCAGCCTATACCGCCGACCCTCAGGGGCCGGACGATGAGATGGATCGTCTCGATGCTGCCGCCGACGGCCTGAACGACCTGTTCGCCGATTTCCTTTCCTACCTGCAGGACCAGGGAATCCTGGCCGAGGAGGACGGCATGGACGAGCTGAGGGATTTCTTTTTCAACGATTTTGTCTACGGTTACCGGATCATGGATGACTCCGGCATGCTGCTGCCCCTGCCGGTGCCGCTTCGGGCCTATGAACCGGGCAGATTCTATACCGACTGGGACAATCCCAATGCCTCTGTCCGTGATTATGTGCGGGCACCCCTGGTCGAGGGAGAAGGCATTCCCTACATGGGCCGGGTCGGCCTGGCCTGGAAGGCGACCGAGTATGGCGCGCGACTGGCACGGGAAGGGGATGACACCTACATCGACCCCGAGACCGGCCAGGTGGATACCGCCAGGGTGGTCGCCGATCTGCAGGCCGGGGTCATCAGCCAGGAGGATATCGGTTCGGTGCTCCACGATTACCTGCCCTCGTTTTTCTCGGTCATGCCCACAGCCAACCTCATGGGCCTGGACCTGAACCAGGACGGCGCACCGCTGACCTATGTGCAGCTGGTGAAGGAGAACGGCGAGTGGCAGGCCAGGACCTACTACAATGTCGAGGACCTCATGCGGCCTATCCATCGGGACATGTTCGGCGGTTCCCACCGGGATGTCGATTCACCCAAGTGGGTTTCGGTCTGCGGCCAGTGCCATGTCATGACCCGTGATGACGGCAACTCGGGCTGGGATCATGCCCGCACCTATGGCCTGGGCCTGGACGCCGACTGGGTCAAGAACGGTGTCTTTGTCAATATCACCGACGACGTGGAGGCCATCGGCTATGACGTGCACCTGTCCGGGGAAAAGATGGGCTGCGGCTCCTGCCACCTGAAACATGCCGGTTTCCATTTCAGGGGCAAGGATCAGGACTATCTGGAGGATATGCACAACATCCTCAAGGGGACCGACACCGGGCACATGGTCCGCAACGACCTGGACAACAATCCACGGCCCAGGACCTGCGAGAGCTGTCACCTCGCCGGCCAGGATCCGGGTGCGGTCAACCCCATGGCCAGGCACCGGCAGAAGTTCGGCGACACCACGGCCCGGCATATCGAGAATATCGCCTGCGAGGTCTGTCACGTGCCCTACCGGCGGACCTGGCGGTTCCGCGCATTTGACGATACCCTGGGCTACTACACCAACTTCGACAACCGGATGGGGTACAATATCCTCACCGATGATGCCGACCTGATGGCATATCCGCCCGAGTACGCGATGAGCCCGACCTACGGCACCTCACCAGGGTACGGCATCCCTCACTTCAACATGCTCGCCAACCATGTGGACGCCGACGGCCGGGGCGTGGTGCCCATGGACTACATCAGCCAGATGATGGACTACTTCCAGATGGGCGCCTCCTCGGATCCCGGCCGCCTTGTCAACGGCATGCCCACCAATCCGAGGTTCGATTTCTGGAAGAGGTTCTACCAGGACAGGCTGGACGAGGAGATCGATCGTGGTCTGCCGCTTCAGTACAGTGAACAGGTGGACAACGAGGTCTTTCCGCCCCTCTACTATGCCAACGGCAGAAACGGTTATCCGCAGGTGGTCATCGGCAATCCGATCACCATCATGACCTGGGTGGATGCCAATCCGCAGCCCGACCATGACATGAGCACTCTGCCCTACGGTGGCGCCAAGGTCCTCTATCTGCGGGAGATCGTCGCCGCGATCAAGGAGTACAGGCAGCCTGTCCGCTACGGCGCCGTGGATCGGGAAACCCTGGCCGCCATTCCGCCCAATGACGCCACCTGGGCCCGGAACCCCGATGTGGGCAAGATCATCCTCAAGGATTCCGGCTATGTCATCTTTGACCATACCGGTGACATGTTCCCCGATCTCTGGTGGGACGAGGACGTGCGGGCCATGCAGGATGCCCTGGTCACGGTGCTCAAGGCCGAGGGCGAAACGGATCCCAAGCCCCTGCTGTTCATGGCCGCCCATTACTTCTCGGACACCCATGGCGTACAGCCGGCGTCCAGGGCCCTGGGATCCAGGTCCTGCAATGACTGCCATGGCGACCTGAGCAAGGATCCCGGTGCGCACCGGGTCACGGACCGGCTCATCGGTTACCTGCCCTGGGCTCCGCCCTGGTTCCGGGACGAGAACAGGGTACTCCGCTATGACATGGAGCAGGGGCGGATGGTTCCCGCCAATCCGAACGGCCTGTTCATCGTCGACGGCGAGGTGGATTTCATCGAGCCGCAACTGGCCAACGGCGTCAGTTTCCTGGGCGCCAGGGCCGACAAGGTCCTTGCCCTCAGCAGGCACCATGCCGAGGAACTGTTCTACCTGGCTGCCGAAGGCACGGTGACCGGTGGTGAGATCAAGGGGATCAACCACAACCTTCTCACCCCCGAGGAGCGCGAGACCACCTATGTCCGGCAGATCGTCACCGGCCCGTGGAATGACAAGCGCCACTACTATGTGCCCGAGGCTCTGAAGGCCGAGATCAGGGAGATGGGCATGGTCCAGTTCCCGCAGCAGGTCCGGCTCGCCGGCGGCAAGGAGGTCGATGCCTATGTGGTCCGCATCGGCTTCAACGAGGAGACCACCGAGTCACTCTTCGTCTACCTGCCCGTCTCCGGTGACGGTGGCGGTTGGCCGGGAATCTGGCGGCAGGAGCCGGGCAGCCCGATCTATGAGCGGGATACCACGGCCAGGATCGTCGGTTTCTTCCCCAGGTACGTCATTGCCCGGGTTCAAGGGGAGGGACGCTACGTTGCGGTGAAAAACTGACAACAGCTGTGGCGGCCGGCCTGCTGCGGCCGTGAGCTGGAGCAGGCCGGTGGCCCGACGCATGAATGACCGGTACGGGGCGGGCAGCATGGCCGTCCCGGCCGCTTCTCAACACGGCAGTGCCGTCTCAGGTCGGTTCTGAAAAAAGGAGGATTCCATGACAAGATGTTACAGGATGATGGCCTGCGGGACAGTGTTCTTTTTCCTGCTCTGCAGCAACGCATCGGCCTTCATGTGCAGGCCGCCCCTGCTCTGTGATTCAGGAGAACAGCTGACGACATTTCTCGATGCCCTCCAGGAGATGACCACGTCCTGGCAGGGCTGGTCGCTCAAGATGTCCGATGACATCGGTGAGATGGCGGACCGGATCGTCACCACCGAACAGCTCATCGGCGAAATGGCGGACCGGATCGTTACCACCGAGGCCCTGATGGCCCAGCTCACCGTGGTCCTGGCCCATCTCGCCGCCGGACAGGAGGTGGATCCCGCCCTGCTCGAAGCGATCCAGCAGACCGTGACCGAGGTCTGCATCCAGGAGCCGCCACTCACCCCCTGATCCACCCCTCTGTATCCTCCGGCCGGGTGGAGCAGGCGTCTTCCCGTCCCCGGCCGGCAGGGTCTTTTTCCCTGCCCCGCCGGTATCCCTTCTGCAGCATGCTCAGGCCGTCAGCATTATCGTAACAGCTCGCTGCTGGCGGCAACCATATTGAAATACGGAACTTTCAGGCATTATCAGTGCAGTCCGGCTCGCAGCCCATGGGCTAATGATGTTGCTTTCCTGTGGTATCGCCAGTATACTGGAAAGAGAAAAAATCTGAGAACTCAATGTGATAGATTTGTCAGGCCGTATGGGGCAAATCCATTGCCGGGCAAGGGTTTTCCGTACAAAAGCCGGTTGTTACCACGGGATGTGGCATGGATTGGAAGCTCGTTTTCGACGCCCTCGGGGAACTGGCCCTGCTCCTGGATGGTGAGCGGCGGGTGGTGGCAGCCAACGCCGCCATCCGACAGTGGACAGGTCTGGACGATGCGGAGCTGGTGGGTCGCCACTGTTTCGAGGTCCTCGGCTGCCAGCAGTACCTGGCCGATGGCTGCGCCAGCCACTGCCTCGCCCGGGACGCCGCAGGCAGGGGCGTGGAGGCGGAGGTGCCGCTCCTGGATTCGGTCTTTCTCGTCAGCCTGAAGCAGTTGCCGGCAGAGGCGGACGAGGGTGACCTGTTCCTGCTTACGGCACGGGATATCGGGGCACAGAAAAAAACCGCTGCCGAACTGGAAAAGAAGAACCGTGCCCTGACGACCCTGAGTGAGTGCAACCAGCTCCTGGTGCGGGCCCGCAGCGAGATGGGGCTGGTCCGGGACCTGTGCCGCATTCTGGTGGAGCTGGGCGGCTACCGGCTGGCCTGGGTGGGGTATGCCATGGACGATGACCGTAAGAGCGTCCGGCCGGTGGCCCATTACGGCGTTGAGGACAGCTATCTCGAGCGGATCGATGTCACCTGGTCCGAGATGCCGTCGGGTCAGGGACCCACCGGCACTGCCATCCGCGAACAGCGCCCGGTCCGTTGCCGGGATATCCTCAACGACCCCCGGTTTGCTCCCTGGCGGGAAGAGGCGAAGCAGCGACGGTATGCCTCTTCCATCGCCCTGCCCCTGGTCACCGACGGCCGCTGCCTTGGCGCCCTCAATATCTACTCTCCCCACGCGGATGGTTTCGACCAGGAAGAGACCCGGCTGCTGAAGGAACTGGCTGATGACCTGGCATTCGGCCTTGGTGCCCTGCGGACCCGGATCGCGCACCAGCAGGCGTTGCAGGCACTGAAGGCCTCGGAGACAAAGTATCGCAAACTCGTCGAGACCGCCCATGACGCCATCTTCCTGGCCGATGCCGAGACCGGGATCATCCTCGATGCCAACCGGGCGGCGGAGAAGCTGCTTGCCAGGCCGCTGGCGGAGATCATCGGCATGCACCAGGCCGACCTGCATCCGTCCGGTGACGGGAACTTCTACCGGGCCCTGTTCCGGCGGCATGTGGAGGAGGGCGAGATCCTTTCCGAGGATATCTTTGTGGTCAGCAGCCGCGGCGAGCAGGTCCCGGTCCAGGTCAGCGCCAATACCTTTTTCCTGGAAGGCCGCATGGTGATCCAGGGAATCTTCCGGAATGTCCGGGAGGTGAGGGCGGCGGAGGAGCGGGTCCGCGACCTGCAGAAGATGGAGGCCATTGCCACCCTGGCCGGCGGCATTGCCCACGATTTCAATAATATCCTTTCTCCCATCATCGGCTATGCCGAGATGGCCCTGCTCCGGGCACCGGAGGAGAGCGATCTGCGGAACGACATCGGCCGCATCCTCGACGGGGCCCTGCGGGCCCGGGAACTTGTCCGGCAGATCCTCAATATCAGCCGCAGTCATCCGCAGCCGAGCAGACCGACCCGGATCCAGCCGGTGATCGAGGAAGCGGTCCGCTTCCTCCGTTCCACCATTCCTGCCTCCATCGACCTTCGCGCAGATATCGATCCGGCCTGCCGGCCGGTGTGCTGCGACGGGACCCAGATACACCAGGTGGTCATGAACCTGTGTACCAACGCCTACCAGGCCATGCGGGAGGGCGGCGGCCTTCTGGAGATCCGGCTGGAACCGCTCCTGGTCGGGGGTGGCGGGGCCCGGCAGGGAGAACTGGCGCCAGGCGAGTATGTCCGCCTCACGGTCCGCGATACCGGGCCGGGCATGGAGCAGCGGGTCCTTGCCCGCATCTTTGAACCCTATTTCACCACCAGGGCCAAGGGCGAGGGGACCGGGCTGGGTCTGGCCGTGGTTCACGGTATCGTCAAGCAGTATCGCGGCCATGTGCGGGTGGAGAGTCGCGTCGGCAGGGGAACGGCCTTCGAGGTCTGTCTGCCGGTGGCAGGAGAGTGTGGCGAGCCCGAACCCGGCGGGAGGGAACGTACCATACCCCGGGGCCACGGCGAGAGGGTCCTGCTGGTGGATGACGATACCCTGGTCGTCGGCACCACCCGGCGGATCCTGGAGAGCCTCGGCTACCGGGTGACGGCCCTCTCCGACGCCGGCAGGGCGTGGGAGCTTTTTGCCGCAGACCCATCCTCCTTTGACCTGGTCCTCACGGATCAGACCATGCCCCGCATGGCAGGATCGGAGCTGGCCGGACGGATGCTGGCCCTGCGGCCGGATCTGCCGGTCATTCTCTGTACCGGCTACAGTCCGCAGGTGTCGGCGGAAGAGGCGCAACGGCTCGGTATCCGGGAATTTCTGATGAAACCACTGGATCGGGCCGCCCTGGGCCTGGCCGTGGCCAGGGCCCTGGCCGGGGACGGCTGAGGGAGTGCGACGCCTGCTGCATGTTCCCTCTCGTTTGGAACAGTTCTCCAGCAGCGGCAGTTCAAGGGCGTTGCCTGTCGCGGTGAACTGGTACGCCAGGGGATGCCGGGCTGCGGTTCCTGCCTGCCGGGACCGTGGTTCCTGCCCGGCCGAAACAGTGATGGGCCATGACCAGGTCTGCGGTACGGCTGTTCAGATGGGAGAAATCGTAGACCAGCTCGGGCCTGCGCCGGCCCGTTTCGTCCACCAGGTGCTGGTAGATATCGATGAAGGGAATCGCACGCCTGCGGCAGCAGGCAGCGAGCCGGCGGTTCATCTCTTCTGTGTAGCGGGTCCGCTCCGCCCGGCTGGCCAGGAAGGGATAGCGCAGTCTGCTGCGCCAGCGCAGGGCCGACGGCGTGCTGAAGTCGCCGGTGGGCACGACGTTGAAGACATGGATCCGGTAGCCCTCTTCCCGCAGGCCGGCCACGTAATCGGTGTAGCGTTCCGCCGTCTCCCGGATCAGAATGCCGGTGGCCACGTTCCGCTTGCGGTGCTGGTACTTGATGTGGATACGCACGTCCACCTCGCCGAAGACAAAAATCAGGTGGCATTCGGCAAGCGGCTCCACGATGCCGCGGATGCGCCGGTCATGGCGGGCGATGTTGTAGGCAGTCCTGCCGTCGAGTTTGTTGCAGCCGTACAGCCGTGTCGAGTCGGCAATGAGCGGGTGGTTCTCGAAACAGCGCTGGGAGTGGGAATCTCCCACCGTGAAGATCTGTGCGGCCCGGTCAGCCGGCTCCCGGTCCGCGGGAATCGGTTGGCTGGTCATCGCGTGTCAGGCTCCGATCATTTCCTCTTCCAGCATCCGGTCGGCGAAGTCCATCACAAACTGGCGCTGGGCCGGTGTTGCCCTGGCGATGCAGCTGCAGTGCATGTTGTGGGCGCTGCGGACCAGGAACTCGAAACGGACCTGGGTGGGCTCCAGGATCACGGAGAAATAGAAGGGACCGCATTTTTCGTGATCCTGCTGGGCCGGTCCCAGCAGGTCGGGCGGGACCTCGAGGAAAAAGACCCCTTCCAGGCCCGCCGGCTTGAGGGTGCGTTTGAGATAGCTCTCGATGTTGTCCCGTTCCAGGAACGATATCTCGTCGATCACGTACTGTCGCATGGAAGTACCCTTGTTTGTCAGAAAAATAGCGATACGTTGACGGCCTGCCTGTCTCTTCAAAGATCCAGGCCGGTGGTGTCCTCGTTCAGAATCTCGCAGCCTTCCTCGCCCACCACCACCATGTTCTCCAGGCGGATGCCGCCCCAGCCGGGCAGGTAGATGCCCGGCTCCACCGTGACCACCATACCGGGGCGCAGTTTCTTCCTGCTCCGCGGCGAAAGCCGTGGTTCCTCATGCACCGCCAGGCCCACTCCGTGGCCGAGGGCATGGCCGAAGAGGTCGCCATATCCACCATCGGCGATGACGCGGCGGGCGGCGCGGTCCACGTCCCGGCAGATGGCGCCGGGCCGGATCGCCGCGGTGGCGGCCTGCTGGGCCCTGCGTACCAGCCGCAGCCGTTCGGTGAAGGTCTTTTCAGGCCGGCCGGCGATGAAGGTCCGGGTCATGTCCGAGCAGTAGCCGTCCAGGACAAGGCCCATGTCGATGAGGACCAGGTCGCCGGTGTTCAGCTCCCGCTCTCCGGGAACGGCATGGGGCCGGGCCGCATTGCCGGCAAAGGCGACGATGGTGTCGAAAGCGGGACGTTCGGCCCCCAGTTCGCGCATGGTCAGTTCGATGGCCAGGGCGATCTCCCGTTCGGTCATGCCCGGCTCGATGGTGCTGTGGACGAGACGAAAGACCTGCTCGTTGAGGAGGACCGATTTCCTGATACGCCCGATCTCCTCCCGGTCCTTGATGATCCGCATGCCCTCCACCAGGTCGGTGACCGGCACCAGGCCGCAGCCGATCCGGCGGGCCATCTTCTCCATTCTGAGGACGGTGGCGTGAAGGATATAGTGGCTTTCGAATCCCAGGACCCGGATGGAGAGGGCAGGAAGGAGCTTTTCCAGCAGCGGGATCACGCCGCGGCGGTACTGCTCGACCCGGTATCCTGCGGCCTCCTCGCGGGCCTGGAGGATAAAGCGGGAATCGGTGAGCAGCAGGGGCGTGCCCCGGGCCGGGATGAGGAGGACGCCGGAGGTCTCCTCGATGCCGTGGTCACAGGCGGTGTAGCCGCTGAGATAGCGCCGGTTGTCGGGCTGGGTGACGAGGAAGCCGTCAAGGCCGCGGCGGCGGATCCTGGCCTGCAGTGCTTCAAGACGCGGAGCAGTAGTCATGGCCGGTGGTGGACAGAGGTTCAGGCCGGCAGCAGACGCTGACGCAGAAGATCCTTGTGCTGTTCCAGGACCTGGTTGTACTGACCGTCCAGTTCCGCCTTGATCCGGCTCCACTCCTCCTGGAATTTCGGCTGCAGGGTGGGGTCGATGCGGATGTCCTGCCGGGCCAGCTCCGGCTGCTGGGCCAGCATCTGTTCGTACTGCATGCGCACCTGTTCCTCGAGCTGCTGCCGCAACTGCTGCCGGTGCTGACCGTACTGGCCGCCGATATGCTGCATCTCGCGGCAGATCGCCTCCAGGTCGCCTGCGCCGCCGCCCAGCTCCAGAATGCCCCTGGTCGCCTTTTCCGACCGTTGCCGGGCCATGTCGTCCCTGGGCAGGATGATGTTGCGCAGCAGGGCCTCGAGCATGCCGCTGCGGATGGCCATCTGTTCCCCGGCCGGCTGGTCGGCCAGGATCTCTGCCAGGGAGCCGCCCTTGCCATCGAGGTATTCCGCGGCCAGGTGCATCCCCTTCTTCCGGGCCTCGTCCCGGGCCAGTTCCTCGCTGGTGGCCCTGCCCATGCGGGCGGCCCGTTCCATGACCAGGTCCATGGTGGATCGTATTTCAGCCATTGTCGTCTCCTGAGTGGGCGTTCTGCTGTAGTTGACGTCTGCTGACTATACGCAATCTGCGGCCAAACTACAAGCCGGGATCACGAATCAGGCGGACGGCGAAAAAACCGTCCATGGCCTCGCCGGGCAGGGGATGGAAGCAGCCGTGGTCGTCCACGAGGCAGGCGGCTGATTCCGGCAGCAGCCGGCGGGGGTCGTCCAGGGAAAAATCAGGGTTGTCGGCCAGGAACCGCTGCACGACCTGGTGATTCTCCTCCTGCTCCAGGGAACAGGTGGCATAGACAAGGACACCCCGGGCGGCCAGCAGGCCGGCGGCGGTGGCGAGCAGGTTCAGTTGCAGATTCTGGTAGCGGTCAAGGTCTTCGGGTTGCCTGTTCCAGCGGATATCCGGATGGCGGCGGATGACACCGGTTCCGGAACAGGGCGCATCGATGAAGATGGTGTCGAAGGCCGCCCGGGTGGAGGCGGCAAACTGCTCCAGGGTACCGGCAAGGGGGTGTGCCTGGGGCGATAATCCCAGGCGGGCCAGGTTCTCCCGCAGCAGCCTGAAGCGGCGCGGATCGGGCTCCACAGCCGTAATGGAAACTCCGCCAGCGGCATCGAGGAGCAGGGAGGCGGTCTTGCCGCCCAGCCCGGCGCAGCCGTCCAGGTGACGGCCGCCGGGCCGCAGGGGACCGGCAAGGAGACAGGCCAGCTGCGCGGCCTCGTCCTGGACCAGGAAAAGCCCATCTCCGTAGCCGGGCAGGCCGGTCACCGGGCCGGCAAAGGAGCGCAGGCAGATGCTCTCCGGGGCATGGGCGCCGGGGATGGCGTCGCATCCTGCAGCGCGCAGTCGTGTCAGCAGTTCGTCCCTGCTGGTACGGCGGGTATTGGTCCGCAGGACGAGCGGCGGCGCGGTGTTGTTCAGTCGGCAGATGGCCTCGGCGATCCGTGTGCCCCATCGCCGCTGCCAGCGATCCAGCAGCCAGTGGGGGTGGTTGAGCAGGGGGCGGCCATCGGCCAGGGCCGCATCCGGGGCGGGCAGGCTCTTCCGGTCACGGGCCATGGCGCGCAGGACCCCGTTGACGAAACCGAGCAGCCATCCCGGCTGCCGGGCCGCCTTCAGGCTCCGCATGGTCTCGTTGACCGCGGCCGACGGCGGCACCCGGTCGAGCAGCAGCAGCTGGTAGGCGCCCACCCGCAGGGCGGCCAGGGTGCGGGGTTTCATCTTCCGCAGCGGATGACTGGCCATCATGGCGATGACATGGTCCAGGTACTGGCGGTGGCGCAGGACCCCGTAGACGATCTGCTTGGCCAGTTGCCGGTCCCGGGCCGGCAGCGTGGCCAGGAGTGGTTCGAGAACATGGTCCACCGTGCGGCCCGATCCCTGCCACCGGCAGAGGGTCTCGATGGCGACGCCGCGGGCGCCGGCCGGTTGCGGATGCCGTTTTCCCATGGTCCGGCGATCAGAGGAAGCTGCCGACCCCGTTCTTTCCCTGCCGCTTGACCTCGAAGAGGGCGTGGTCGGCGCAGGCGAGCAGGTCGGTCAGGGTCTGGGCATCGGTGGGGAAGGTGGCAACACCGCAGCTTACGGTGATGCGGATGGACAGGTCCATGGTGGTGAGGAAGCGGGTCTCTTCGATGGCGCTGCGGATGGCCTCGGCCACCAGCATGCCCTGCTGCCGGTCATGGCCCGCCAGGACGATGACGAATTCGTCGCCGCCATAGCTGACACCGTAGCAGCCCTCGGGCAGCACCGAGCGGGTGACGTCGGCCAGCTCGGCGATGGTACGGCTGCCGTTGAGATGGCCGTAGGTGTCGACCACAAACTTGAAGTTGTCGATATCCATGAAGATCACCGACAGAGGCCGGGTGCGGTGCATGTCGAGCTGACCCTGCAGGGTCTGGTAGAGATACCGGGTATTGTAAAACCCGGTGAGGTCGTCCCGGATGGAAAGCTCGCGGTACCTGGCCTCGCTGGCCTTCAGCTCCTGCTGGGTACGGCGCAGGGAGAGATGGGTCTGGACCCGCGCCAGCAGTTCCGCCCGGGTATAGGGCTTGATGACATAATCCTGGCCGCCGGCGGAAAAGCCGGTGATGATGTCCTTCTTGTCGTTTCTGGCCGTGACAAAGAGGACCGGGATGTCACTGGTATGGATGTCCTGTTTCAGCTGCCGGCAGACCTCGAACCCGGACAGGCCGGGCATGTCCACGTCCAGCAGGATCAGGTCCGGCCGGATGGTGGGCAGCACGGCCAGGGCCTTTTCACCGTTGGTGACCTCGGCCACCCGGTAGCCGGCCTTGGTGAGAACCTCGCTCAGCAGCCGCAGGCTGACCGGGTTGTCATCGGCAATGAGGATGACGGGTTTTCTCGAGAGTTTTTTCATTGCCCGTAACGGATCACAGGGTTTTCAGCTTGTCTGGAGGCAGGAACAGTTCACCGGCGCAGCAGGCGGCACGTACCGTTTTCCGACAGAGCCGGCAGGGAGGAAATCAAAAAACAGCCAAACTCCAGTGGACTTTTCAGGTCGATTTGCTAGCATGATATAGTTTATCATAAGAGCGTGATGTTGTCTGGAAGGAGAGGCTGAAAATTCATGTTTTCAGAAAATTTTTCAGGACAGTGTCGCGGATTTTTCTGCTTCCCCGGATTTCCGACGGTCTGAACAGAGGTTCATGAGAAAAACAGCATCTATTACCCTGCTGCTCCTGGTTGTCCTGCTGGTTGTCGGGGCGGCGGCAACAACCCTGGACGAGGTACGCAAACGGGGAACCCTCCGCTGTGGCGTCTCCACCGGTCTGGCCGGATTCTCCAAGCCCGATGCAAAGGGGCGGTGGACGGGCCTGGACGTGGATGTCTGCCGGGCCGTGGCCGCGGCCGTACTCGGCGATGCCGAGCGGGTGCAGTTCGTCCCCCTGACCAGGCGGGAGCGGTTCACCCGCCTGCAGGCCGGCGAGGTCGATCTCCTGGCCCGCAATACCGCCTGGACCCTGACCCGGGACAGTTCCCTGGGGCTCAATTTCACCCATACCACCTTTTTTGATGCGCTGCATTTCCTGGTCACGAAAAAACTCGGAGTTCGCAGTGCCGGTGAACTGGACGGCAGCACTGTCTGCCTGCAGCCGGACGATCCCGACAGTCGTCTGGTGGCGGATTTCTTTGCCCGCAACCGCATGCACTACAGGGTCGTGAGCGTGGACTCCCTGCAACAGGCGGTCAGCGGGTTCGAGGGCGGCCGGTGCGATGTCCTGCCCTGTTTCCTCTCCGCCCTGCCCGGTCTCCGGGCCCGGCTCACCCGGCCCGCCGAGGCCGTGACCCTGCCGGAGATCGTTGCCAGGGCGCCCCTGGGACCGGTGGTCCGCCAGGGTGACGACGGCTGGTTCAATATCGTGCGCTGGACCATCTTTGCCATGATCGATGCCGAGGAACTGGGTGTTCGTTCAGGAAACGTGGACGAGATGCTGGATTCGCCCAATCCGGCCATCCGTCGTCTGCTCGGCCTGGAGGGCATCCGTGGGGTGGGGCTCGGCCTGGCCGACGACTGGGCCCGCCGGGTCATCCGCCAGGTGGGGAACTATGGCGAGGTCTTTGCCCGCAACCTGGGCAGTGGCTCGTCCCTGAAGATGCAACGGGGCCTCAACGCCCTGTGGAACAGTGGCGGTATCCAGTATGCGCCGCCCTTCCGCTAGGAGACAGATATGCACAGAGTCCGGCGGCAGCGACCGGAAGGGCGGCGATACCCGGGGCTGCCGCTTGCGGCCATTCTGGCGCTGCTGCTTGCCGCATCTTCTCCGGCCGACGCAGGGCAGGGCGATGTCAGCCGCTTGCGGCACAGTGTCCGGGCCCTGTGGCAGGTCCGACAGCACGTGGGCAGGACCCTGGCTGACCGGCAGAAGGCCACCGGTCTCCTGCCGGGAGAGAAACGGGAGATCGAGGTCTTTCTCGCATTTCTCCTTGGCCGGATCCGCGAAGACTGCCGGCAACTGGTGCAGGTGGGTGGAGGCCGGGCCGTGGCCGGCCTGAACTGTCCGGCCGGCGGTGCGGCCCTGCCCGGCCAGCAGGGAACGGCCGCCAGGACCAGTGGAGAGGAGGTCGAGCTCCTGGAGCAGCAACTTGCCAGGGCCATGGGCGAATTCGACGACATGCTGCTCCGGGAGGAGGAGCGTCTTGCCGCCCGTGTGCCGCGGCGGCGCGAGTCCGGGGATGGAGCGGTCGCCGGCGGCCGGGAGGGTGTCGGCCGGGAGGGCCGGGGTCGGTCTGCTGCCGGGGAAACGGATGGATCGGCCGACCGCCGGACCGGGACAGAGGACGGCAGCGGTGACCGCGACCGGATCGCGGGCCAGGGCCGATCCGGCACCGCGGCCACGGGGCGGGACCAGACCCCTGCGGGCCGGAACGGGAAGGCAACAGCCGGCGGCGTGGCCGCAACGGCTCCATCCGGTGGCAGGCCGCCGGATGTGGACGCCATGGCCGCAGACGATGATATCGTTGCCCGTCAGTTGCGGGAGGCCGCGGAAAGGGAGACCGATCCGGCACTGAAGGAAAAACTCTGGCAGGAATACCGGCGGTACAGGGCACGGCAATGAAGCGGTTCGGTGGTTACGGCATCAGGGAGGCCGGCATGGCCGGTCCGGCAGGAAGGGGCTGGTATCTGCTCCTGCTCCTGCTGCTTCTGCCCGGTGGCTGCGCGACCATCCCCGGCCGCCAGGTGGGTGAGAATGTGGCGCCCATGCTTGTGGATCATGAACTGCCGGAGCAGGAACTGCTCAATGTCTCCATCAGGGTCTTTGATCCCGGCACCCTGCCGGAGGACGGGGACGAACGGATCGGTCTGTCCACCGGGATTCGCGAGGCAGAGGCACGGTTCTTCCCCATTCACCTCAAGTACACCATGCAGCGGAGCGGCTACTGGGGCTCGGTGCGGGTGGTGCCGGACGACGATGTCGGCTGTGAACTCCTGGTCCGGGGCAGGATCGAGTATTCGGACGGCGAGTCGTGCGCCATTGCCATCGAGGCCGTTGATGCCCGCAACCGGGTCTGGTTCAGCAGGACCTATGCCGAGACCGTGGAGCACCCGGACCGGCAGCGGACCGAGCCGGAAAAGCATGATCTCTATCAGGACCTGTTCAATACCATAGCCAACGATCTTGCCCTGTTCCGGTCGCACCTGACCCCGATCCAGGTACAGGAGATCAGGGAGGTGGCCCGGCTTCGCTTTGCCGCTGCCATGGCGCCGGAACCCTTTGCCTCCTACCTGGCCACCGGGGAGGACGGCCGCATCCGCATCGTCCGCCTGCCGGCCCGTGATGATCCCATGCTGGCCCGGGTCGGTGCCATCAGGGCCCGTGACGACATGCTGGTGGATGCGGTCAACGGGTATTATGACGGCTATTACCGCGACCTCTGGGAGCCCTACACCAACTGGCGTATCTTCCGCGGCCAGGAGGTGGCGGCCATGCATCGCCTCAAGCGTCAGGCCCTGACGCGGCAGATCCTGGGCATTGCTTCCATTATCGGTGCCATTGCCATCGGCGTGGCCGGCGATGCCGATACCAGGGCCCGGACCTCGACCCTGCGCGACGTCATGGTCATGGGCGGGGCCGCAGCCGTCTATTCCGGCTATCAGAAGGCAAAAGAGAGCGAGATCAACCGGGATGCCATCGAGGAGCTGGGCAGCTCCTTTTCCGCCGAGGCCGAACCTCTGGTCATGGAGGTGGAGGGGGAGACCGTGCGCCTGACCGGTTCGGCCGAGCAGCAGTACCGCCGCTGGCGGCAGCTTCTGCGGCAGATCTATGTCCGGGAGACAGGGATCGG
>JALSNC010000047.1 GCA_026987195.1 Desulfobulbaceae bacterium
TCAAGTCGTTCCTGAGCGTTCATCTCTTCCCTGAAAAACCCGTATCATCGGTGGACGGCAGAAGAACTGCCGCCAGGTCCAGCCGGCTTGCTGACGGTATGATTATACTCTATTCATCGGCAGATTCACTGTGAAAATTTATCAGAAAGTCAGAAGGACAGAAATCAGAAGGCAGGATGGGAGGGGATGACAGCATCCCAAGGTCTGCCCCTCAGGGCCGGGAGATGGAAGATGCTGGCGATGGGGATGAAGGCTCTCGACAGCTCGAAACAGGAGACAGGCCAGCCAGGTCGAGGGTAAGCGCTCACAGGAGCCGCACGGAGTCTTCGCTTACCCTCTTTGCACGCTTGTGCCTGCCCGCAGAGGCAGGCTGTCGGAGTCTCACTGCAGTCGCTTACCAGCGGACAGGCACGCCTGCACAGGGAAGCGTAGACTCCGAATCCGCGGCCCCTGAGAGCGCCTGCACCATTGTGGTCGGACAGACCGATGGTTCGCCATCCCGTGAGGGGTTACGGCCGAGGAGAAAACCGCGAGCCTGGCTCCGCCGACTCGACGGCTCAGCCGAGCACATAGTTCAGTTCAACGGCAAACATGCCATCCGGGACCCTGAAGGGCACGACAAGCGTACTGGCCCCGGAAGATCCGCTGGTCCTGATGGAGTTGCCCACCACGGTCGTCGGTATGGCCAGCTCCACACTGCTGCCGGCCGCAACCAGAGAGGTCTTGAGCCCGCCGGCCACCATGTTGGCTATCTCGCCCAGGGCATCCTTGACATCGTCATCGAGATCGTTCATCTCCATGCCCAGCATGGCGCCACTCACCGCCAGGGCGACCTGGCGCGGGCAATGCACAGCGAGCAACCCCTTGAGGTCACCGGCCAGCCCGATCATGCTGGAAATGGCGACATCGAGGTCCACGCTGCCATCCCCGACCACATCTTCCGGCACGAGATCCATAAAGATCATGCTGGCAAACACCTCGGCGGTGGCATCGATAATAAACCTGTCCAGTTGCACAACAGTTTCCTCGTCAGTCAGATAAGGGACCGCAACCTCTGCGGCCATGAACCGACCCGGATCGCGACACCAGCCGAAGCATCATCGTTCCAGTTCCAGCTCCACATGAAAGACCCCGGCCGGGGCCTTGAAAGGGAGAATGACCTGGTCCACCTGTTCCTGGGAAGAAAAGTTATACTCCTCTCCCGAGATCGTCGACGGAAGTGACAGCTCGATATCCTTGCCCCGGTCGGAGAGGAGGGTCTTGACATTGCCGCCCAGCATATTGGCGATCTCTCCCACCGCGTCCTGCACATCCTCGTTCACCTCGTCCACATCCATGCCAAGGAAACTCGAGGTGATGGCAAGGGCCACCTCATAGGGAAAATGAACGGCAACCAGCCCCTTGTGAATACCGGCCAGCCCCACCATGCCGGTGATGGTATCCTTCAGGGGACCGAGCTCCTGCATGGGCTCACCGGCAGTGCTGATATCCATCATCACCATGCCGGTGAAGATTTCCGTTGTCGCATCGATCAGCTTTGGAACAATTTCCGTAAAACTGCTCACACTATCGCCTCCAGCCAGGACAACCCGGTCAGCCTGTGCAGCGCTTGTCCATGCTCTTGCCGGACAGGATATCCCGGGACCTTTCCTGGTCGGTTACTTATCGCTCCAAGGGGCATGGAAGACAACGTCGGCCAGTCCGCCGGTAAGCGCTCACAGGAGCCGCATGGAGTCTTCGCTTACCTCTTTGCACGGTCGTGCCTGCCCGCATAGATAGGCTATCGGAATCTCTCTACGGTCGCTTACCTGCTGTCAGGCGCGCCTGCACAGGGAAGCGTAGACTCCGAATCAGCGCCCCCTGAGAGCGCTTACACTATTGTGGCCGGAAAAACCGATGGTTAGTCATCCCGTGAGGGGGTACGTCCGCCGGACTGTACCGCGGACGCGACAAGCGGCGCACCACCGGGCACCCCGCGCACCACCAGTCCGTACGGGGTCGTGCCCGCATGGAGTTTTCCGTCGTTTCTCCTGCCCTGCCGCTCACCCGCCGGAACGAGCTGCAGATGGCTCCCATGCCGCAACCGCCGGCGGGCAGCCCCACCACAGTGGACAATCACATGAAAGGCCCGAGGACCTCGCTCACCTTGTCCGGGGTAAAGGGCTTCTTCAGGGCACCGACCGCGCCAAGGCTCTTGGCCTCACCGATGATATCGTCACCGGTCTCCGTGGAGATCATGAAGACAGGGATATCCTTGATGGCGTCACGGGTACTTTTTTCACGCAGGAACTCGATACCATTCATGTTGGGCATGTTGATATCGCTGAGCACGATATCAACGTTTTCCTTCTCCAGAACGTCCAGTGCCTCAAGGCCGTCACCGGCCTCGAAGATATCGCCGAAATCGAGTCCGGCCTGGCGCAGGGAACGGCTGACGATCTTGCGCATGGTGCTTGAGTCATCCACCAGTAATACGTTTTTTGCCATGGAAAACACCTCCGGTATGGATAAACCAGGATGACTGGGCAAGGATTTCCGGCCGCAGTCACAATCAATCATAACAACTTACTTTATTTCCATTTTATCAGAAAAACCCAACAGACGAAGAAATAAATTCTTTTTTTTCAGCGTACCTGCGTGGCCATCTCCTCTGCCTGCCGCAGAAGGCCATTGACAAGCTCCTGCAGCGGCGCCTCCATGCCGGGCCGGTATTTTTCCAGCCGTGCGAGATGCTCCAGAAGCCGCTGCAGTTTTTCCCTGTCCACTGCGACCGTGCCGGCAGCGGCCGCCACCCCATTCCGTACCGGCAGGACCGCCCCGTCACTGTCACGATCTCCCTGCCGGTCCCCGGACCGGGACGGGACAGGACAGGCACGGCCGGCCCTGATGGCCCGGTCGACCTGTTCGCTGCTGACCTCACCCATGGCCACCAGCAGATCGCCGAGCCTTTTGGGGGTCTTCTTCCTTGCCCGGGCCTGCTCCTGGATCCGCAGCGCCTGCTCCACGGTCCGGGGATCGACAAGCCCGGCGCGGATGAGCAGCTCACCGATGGGCTGGCGCATGATGGCCTGAAGAGTCTCCAGATGCTCCTCGACCCTGAGAATAATTCCGTCCCCGCCCGCGGCAATGGCATCGATCCCTTCATAGAGGACATCGACCAGGCCGAGAAAAACCTTGTCCGGATATTCTCCCTGGAAGACCTCGCCGCCGTGAAAACGCCTGAGCACATTGGCCATTGCCCGACAGATCCGTTCCAGATCGGTGTATCTCCGGTGGGCAAAGAGTGCTGTCAGCTCCTCCAGGCAATCGATGAGCTCTGCCAGCCGTCCGGGGTCAACCGAAGTGAGATCCCAGAGCAGGAGTTCCCGTTCCACCACCTGCATCAGGCCGTCCACCTGGCCGATGAAACCCTCCAGATCTCCGTCATCGTCCGGCCCGGGCGTAGGCTCCCGCTCCGCCGGCAGGAGCCTGGCAGCCAGTTCCGCCGCGGCCACGGCCAGCTGGTCATCCCCGCCTGTCTGCCTGACCAGTTCGATCCCCTGACGGAACAGGGTGCACACATCATGGAGCAACAGAAGATGCGACGCCTCAACCGGAGCAGATGATGAACGGAGACCGGCAGCAAACTGTTCCGCGGCAGCAGCGACCTTTGCCAGATGGTCATACCGGAGAAAGGCGGCACTGCCTTGCAGGGAATGGGCCAGAGAAAAACAGCGCTCCAGTGTCGCGGCCGCATCCCCCTGCTTTCCGCCGCTCCGCACCAGCTCCCTGACCAGGGGTTCGACCCGATCCAGCATACCGAGAGTTTCCTCGCAAAAGTTCTTGGCCAACGATCTGTCCGGGTCAGGATGGTTCACGACTTGCTCCGCCTGTCTGGTGACTGTTCTCATTCGTCCGTTCCATGTCCTATAGTATTATATGGAAAAGAGATCGCCTGTCCATGTAAAATCCACTGGCTCCGCATCGGCATTCCGGCAGGTAGCGGTCCGAAAAAGTCAAAAACCTGTCACAGGGGGCTTCCGGTCCTGCCTGCCGAACGCCCGTATCGGCACTGTTCCTGACCGACACTCTCTCCACCGGCATCGTCACGGCATGGAATACTTATTGCTTGACCGAACACCAGTGGCCGCATTGCCGCACCGGACGAACCAGGAGATGCGGCGCAGGGCCCTGGCGCTGGCAGGCCCCGTGTCCTCCCCTGAACCGGTGCACAGTAACTGATCACAGGGTATGCAAGGTCACGGTTTTTCAACTTCGTTTTTGCAAGAGGTCACAGGCATATTCATGTTTCCCGACCCCGATCCGGCAGACCCTCACCCACGGCAGCGATGATCCTGTATCGCCCCATCATTCTCGCCATCCTGCTCCTCCTGTGGCCGCTCCTGTCACAGGCCCGCGGCGCCGCTGTTCTTCAGAAGATCACCAGCACCGGCGAACAGGCGCGGCTGCAGATCTTTCTTCGTTTCTCCGAGCTGCCTGCGCATGCCCTGGAGACCACCGGCCGGAGGGTGGATCTGGTCCTGAAGGACACCGTGCTGGCAGCTGACTTCTCCCCCCTGTCCGGCGACGCGCGGATGATCAAGATGATCAGCAGAAAAAAGGGCGCCGACACGGTGCTTTCCTTTTACTTCCGCTACCCGCCCCAGAGCGTCACGGCAAACGACAACAGGGAGACCGCCTCCCTGATGCTGGACATCCTGACCGGCAACCCTTTCTCGGCCATGTATCCAGACCTGAGCACCCGCCTCAGGGGTGTGACCCTGCTGCGGCGCAACGAGGTGGATTACACCAACCCGCTCCAGCTTTCGCCCTATGCGGGACGCTGGAAGGCCCTGTTCAAGGAATACGAGACGCCGGTCCGCATCAGACCGGCCCTGCGCCTGAGCCTGCCTCCCTTTCCCCTGGCCACGCACCTGGCACCGGAGACCCGGGCCGGTCAATGGCTGTCCGCAGAGACCCTGGCCCTGGCGGCAAAGGACAGGTGGAAACTGGTGTACAGGAAGGTACGAAAGCAGCTCGAAAGCGAAGAGGATGACGA
>JALSNC010000048.1 GCA_026987195.1 Desulfobulbaceae bacterium
GTATAATGCATCGGGCTTTTGGCAGAGCCCTTCAAGGAATGCGAATGGAAGCGTGACGTTACGGGGTGTACAGGAAAAAAATGGTTCGCCACGTCGAACATTATCTTGACAAGCCTTCTCATGGAAGGCGGGCTACCAGAGTCTCCCTGCAGCCGCTTACCTGCGGTCAGGCACGCCTGCACAGGTAAGCGCAGACCCCGAATCCGCGGCCCCTGAGAGCGCTTGCACCATTGTGGTCGGACAAACCGATGGCTAGCCATCCCGTGAGGAGTTACGTGGCACAACGGTCAAGATGAACAAACAGAGACAGCAAACAGGGAAAGTGACAGGGGAAGGCCTCTCACGAGGCAAGGTAAAAGGGAGACAGGATGGTGCCGAGACCAGGATTTGAACCAGGGACACACGGATTTTCAGTCCGTTGCTCTACCAACTGAGCTATCTCGGCACCCGAACTTTTGAGAGTGGTTTATATATCCGAAATCATGGGGTCGTGTCAACAGATTTTTCTTTTTTTCCGTCGGCAAGAAGGTCCCCCAGGTCGACATCGAAATCATCAAGGGCGGTTCCGGTCTTCACCGCCGGCGGCAACCGGCCGCCGGCCGCGCTGCCGGTCACAGGCGGTGGAGCGTCCAGATCGAGATCGTCGATTTCCAGATCTTCCAGGCCTCCCGGCGCGGCGCCCGCGGCTGCGGCCGGCCCGGAGGCCATGACCGGCACGGCCTCATCACCGGAAGCCAGGCTCAGCTCCTCGGGTTCCTCCTCTTCCACAGGTGGTGCCAGGTCCGAGATGTCGATGTCACTGAAGTCAAGCTGCAGCCCTTCGATCTCCTCGCCGCCGCTCTGCCCATCGCCGAGTTCGAGGACCAGCTCGCCCTCGTCACCGGTATCAGCCGGCGCCTCCTGCGCGGCATTCACCTCGCCGGCAAGGGTGGCATCGGCATCGTCCATCTCCGGCAGTTCCTCCTCGTCACCAAGGACAAGCTCAACCTCCTCGCCAGGACTGACCTCATTCCCGGTCTCGATCTCCTCGAAGGTCTCGTCCAGATTCAGGTCGATGTCCTCGCCGGCAGAGGC
This sequence comes from Desulfobulbaceae bacterium, assembly GCA_026987195.1. Lineage (GTDB taxonomy): Bacteria > Desulfobacterota > Desulfobulbia > Desulfobulbales > Desulfobulbaceae > DRKI01. The sequence continues at coordinate 1,075 of JALSNC010000048.1, forward strand.
TCCGGCCATGTCGTCCGCCACTTCCTCGTTGCCGCCGGCCTCGAACTGAAGAAAAACCGGGACCACCGCCTCAAAGACCGTGCCCTCCAGCTCCGCCGTTGCCTCGGCGATATCCTTACCGCATTTCTTACAACGCTCCAGGTGATCAAATGAAATATAGCCGCACTTGGGACAACGCATAGCATCCGCCTTCGACGAAGAATTGAAAAATGATGGACTCGTAAAAAGTCCATCACACTCTAAAGATGGCTCAGTATAAACATTCGATATACAAGGCGTGGCGGTGTCGGCCAAGCGGAGGCGTACATGGAGCACGTCGAGCATTGGCCGTACCCGCTACAACGCAGTAGATCGGACTTTTTGCGACGCCATCAAAAATATATCGATACCCCCGGGGCACGAAGTTTCAAACAGAGCTGAACCGGAGGCAGCCCACCGGTTTCCCTGTCGATGTATTATCACACACGCAGCCTGGAAAAATCAAGGCGGAAATAGTGCGTTACGCCTGAATTCCTGTCCTGAAAACGTACAAGTTACCGCTATCGGCGGCACCGCCGCACCGTCTCAGCCACCCTCTGCCGGCAGAATTCTGCACGGGACCTCTATCTCCCGGCAGGGCCTGCCCACATGGTATCCCTGGGCATAATCGGCGCCAAGTTCCGCCACCGCCATAAGCACGTCCTCGTCCTCCACGTATTCGGCGATGGTCTGTATTTTCATATCTCGGGCCAGGGAGATGATACTTTTCACAAAGGCCCTGTCCTGGGAATCCCTGGAAATATTGCGGACGAATTCGCCATCAATTTTGATGAAATCAAAGGAAAAAAGTTTCAGATAATGGAAGGATGAGAAACCAGAGCCAAAATCATCGATGGCGAACCGGAACCCCTTGCTGCGCAGTTCACGGGCAAACTTCTGCAGGAGGCTCCTGTTGCGGACGGTCTCCCTTTCGGTGATCTCGAAGACGATCCGTTTCGGGTCGATCCCGTACCTGGCGGCCAGGTCACGGACCGTGGCCACATATCTGTTGAGGATGAGTGAATTGGGGGAGAGATTGACAAAGAGCAGGCCCCGGTAGCCCTTGTCCCTGAGTTCCTGGAAGGCCTTTTCAATGACGATGAAATCAAGCTGGCTGATGATCCCCATCTTTTCAGCGACCTCGACAAAAGAGGAGGCGCGCAGTATATGGTCGTCGTGCCATATGCCCATCAGCAGCTCGTACATGGAGACAGTTCCGGTGCGGATATCCATGATCGCCTGGAACATGGGCATCACCTGATCGGGATTTTCCAGGACATTGAGAAGAAAGAGGCTCTGCTCATCCTTGGCCTGAAAGGCCTGCAGAATATCCTCCCCGGTCGGGACCCCGATCCTGTTTTTCCCTTCCCGTTTTGCCTTGTACAGCATGTTATCGGCGATCACGAACAGGGCATTGAGCTCCTCGGAGTGATCCGGGTACACGGCAAGGCCGATGGAAACGGTATTGCGGATCCGTGTTCCGTCGGGCGCCTCGAAGGTGACATCCTTGAGGGCATCCAGCACCCTGAGCGCCGCGATATAGGCTTCTTCCTGGTTTGTCTCCGGCAGGATGGCCACGAACTCGTCGCCGCCGTACCTGGTCAGGACATCGCCTTCCCGCAGGAACTCATTGATCTTACCGGCAAATTTCTGCAGAAAAGCATCACCGAAGATATGGCCGAACCGGTCATTGACCATCTTGAAGTTGTCGAAATCCAGTACCAGGAGGGCAAACCTGTGCCCATGACGCCGGGCCCGGTGCAGCTCGTTGGCAGCCAGGTCCCAGAACATCCGCTGGTTGAAGAGACCGGTCAGCGGATCACGGGTGGCATAATATTCCATCTCCTTGCTGTAGTTATAGATGGCCCGCACAGATCCGATCACGTTTACCAGGGTGGTGAGCACGCCCTCGATCATGAGCGAGCCACCGATCTCCGCTGACAGGCCGGACTGGATACCGATACCGACGATGCCGCCGATCTTGGGCTGACGGAGAAAGATGGACTTCACCTGCAGCTCGATATTGGTGATGTCCAGATCGATCTCGGGTCCGGCAGGATCGACAATGGTGTGACTGGTCTTGATCTCGGGGAAAAAATTGGGCTCCACCTGCTCGCTCACCCGCTTCTGCACGATGCGGTCAAACTGGCGGCGTGTCTCTTCTGACGGCCTGTTGCGCCAGAAGATCTCCAGATCGTAATGCTCCTCCCCCACCTTGAAAATGGAAAAGAGCGCATAGGTCTCCATGACCTCGTTGAACTGGAGCAGCAGGTTGGCCACGTGCTCCTTCCAGTCGCGGACCACTTCAGAGGTGATGAGAAAGGACTCCAGCAACCGGACCTCGAACTCGAGAAGCTGCCGGTCCACCGCCGTGTCCTTCATCTTGGTGACCAGGGTGTCGACCTCGGCCAGGATCTCGTTCAGCTCGACGAAATCGGTCTGGTCTCCCCCCAGCTCCAGGCCGGTAAGGTCCTGGACCCTGTTGATCCGGGTGATGTTGCCGCGCAGGAGGAGCACGGACTTGTTGACCTTGGATGTGGTGTAGTAGGCAATGAGGACCGCGAGCAGAACCGGTATCGGTGAGAGGAGGAGGAAGAGCAGCAGCAGTTTGACCAGGTGCGCATGAATGGCCGGGCCCAGGTCCTGCTCCAGCTTGAGTACACCGAAGATATCGCCCGTCTGCGCATTTCGGTGACAGGACAGACATTCCTGCCGTGCCCGGATCGGGACAATCTGCCGGATCAGGTATCCCTCTTCCTCGTGAATCGGTTCACCGGTGGCAAGAACCTCTGCCATCTCCGGATCAGCGACATCCCCGTCAACGGGCCCGAAAAGAGCTACCACCACCGGTGCCCGCAGCAGGGTGATCCGCATGGGAATATCGGCATTCGCAGTAAGAACCGGATCAAAGTAGCGGAGCAGCTTTTCCCTGGACCAGCCATTGATCATCAGCTGCAGCAGGGAATTGACCACCTGGCTGGAGAGCCCTCTGGCGGTGTTCTGCGCCTGGCTGAGATGCGATTTCTGGTAGATGCTGGTGGTGAGGAAAAAGACCGAGACAAAGGTGACAAAGGAAACCGCAAGCAACGAGACGGTGAGAAAGACCTTGAGACTCAGCCGTCGATGCGGTGCTGCTCGCCTGTTCTTCATCTCCACCAGTCCTCAGGATCACCGGAAAACCGCGTAAAAGTTCAGCAGCACGCCATCTGCACGCGCTCGCGGCCGCATAGAGGGGGCTATAGACGGCCAGCCACGATCACGCACAGCTGACGCACTACTGAACTCTTACCAAAAGAGTCGGCCTTTTTAGGTGGTTGCCCATAGCGGTGAACTATTACAAAACCGCAGGCGCCGGGACGACACCAGGGCCTACCGGCAATCCCCCCCACCATCCGCCACAACGTGGTCATTCATCCAGGTGCGACCACCTTGACATCAGTATACCACGTTGCAATCTTTCACTCCAGGGGCAGGGAAAAACTTTGTGGTCGAAAAAACCGATGGCTGGTTATCCCGTAAGGAGTTACGTCTCCCGATCCCTGACACCTGACACCTGACACCTGGCCCCTGGCCCCTGACACCTGGCACCTGACACCTGACCCCTGATAAAAAAAGGCCGCATCCCTTGCGGAATGCGGCCTGGATATCAACTGGTGCCGAAGGCCGGAGTCGAACCGGCACGGACGAGGTCCACTGCCCCCTCAAGACAGCGTGTCTACCAATTCCACCACTTCGGCACCCGGATCTATTGTTGCCCGGGATTCTCCGGAGCCGGCATCTCCTGGGATGTACCGGCGGCCGGTGCGGCCCCGTTGTTCTCTGCTGCCGGCATGGGCACGGTCAACGGTGCACTGTCAGCCGGCTTCTGCTGCACCGGAGCCTGGGCCTCCGCCTTGACCTTCTTCATGACACTGCCGGTACTTTTCTGCGCAGAGATGTAGGCCAGCGAGATGGAGGTGCCCATGAAGACGATGGCGGCAAGGGTCGTGATCTTGTTGAGGAGCGGCAGGGGTCCCTCGGACCCGAACAGCGACTGGCTGGAGCCGCCGAACGTCGCACCGATGTCAGCCCCCTTGCCGTGCTGCAACAGCACGATGACAATCAGGAACAGACAGACCAGGACATGTACGATGATGAGTAGAGTTGTCATGAAAAATGCATAATCCGGTCAAAGGACTCGGATTTCAGTGCCGCGCCGCCCACCAGCGCGCCATCAATATCGGGCTCGGCCATGAGATCGTCAATATTCTCAGGCTTAACCGATCCACCATACAGTATTCTCACCTGTCCGGCAAGGTTTTTCTCATACAGATCAGCAAGCACACCACGAAGGAAACGATGCGCCTCCTGGGCCTGGTCCCTGGAGGCCGTTTTGCCGGTACCGATGGCCCAGACAGGCTCGTAGGCCAGGACCAGGGCCGGCAGGCGATGACCGGCCACCCCGGCCAGACCTTCGCAGAGCTGCTGCTCCAGGACCTGGAAGGTCCTCCCCTCTTCCCGCTCGTCCAGGGTCTCGCCCACACAGAGCACCGGAACAAGGCCGGAGTTCAGCGCGCCCAGCAGTCGCTGGTTGATCATCTCGTTGCTTTCACCGAAAATGTGGCGCCGCTCCGAGTGGCCGACAATGGCCATGGAGGCACCTACGTCCATGAGCATGGCCGGAGAGATCTCACCGGTATAGGCGCCCTCCCGCTCCCAGGCCACGTTCTGTGCCGCCAGGAACACCGCCGAACCCTTGAGAACCTCGGCCACCGCGGCCAGTGCCGTGTAGGCGGGGGCAATCATCACGTCTCTGTCCTTCAGATCCCGGCTGCCGGCTGCCACCGCGCCCGCAAGACTGACTGAATCTGCCACATTGAGATGCATCTTCCAGTTACCGGCGATCAGCGGCCTTCTTTCCATGATCTTCCTCCTCCTTTGTCGTAATAGTTCACCGCCATCGTCAACTACGTTGAACTACCGGGACTTTTACCCTTTGTCAGCGTCCGGCCCGTACCACCATGCGGGCAGGCTGGCATTCAGCGGGCGGTCGTCCGGACCTGTTAAGCCATGCCGAGCCCTGCGTAATCCCTCACGGGATGACTAACCATCGGTTTGCCCGACCACAATGGTGCAAACGCTGCTGGCCATCCGGTTACTCCTCCAGGGCCTTGACCCCGGGCAGCTCCCTGCCCTCCATCAGCATGAGAAAGGCGCCTCCACCCGTGGACATGTAGCTGATGTTCTCCGCCTCACCGAATTTCCGCACTGCGGCATTGGAATCACCGCCACCGGTGATGGTGAGCGCGTGGGAGGCACCGAGTGTCTGGGCCAGGGCCATGGTGCCGCGGGCAAAGGCATCCATCTCAAAGGCCCCCATGGGCCCGTTCCAGATGATGGTTCGCGCATCGGCCAGGGCCTCACGGAAACAGAGAACCGAGGCCGGCCCGATATCCAGGGCCATCCATTGCCCGGGAATATCCTGGATGGTGACCTGCCTGCAGACCGCGTCCGGCGCAAACCTGTCCGCGGCAATGACATCCACCGGCAGATAGACACGCACCCCCTGCCTTGCCGCATCCCGCAGCAGGCGGCCCGCATTCTCCAGAAGATCCTCCTCCACGCGTGACGCGCCCACGTCAAACCCGCGGCTCCTGAGAAAGGTATTGGCCATGGCGCCGCCGATGAGCAACTGGTCAACCCTGGTCAGCATATTCTCCAGGGCACCCAGCTTGCTCGACACCTTGGCCCCACCGACAACGGCGGCCAGGGGCCGGACGGGATCGTCTATGGCACGGTGAAAATAGCTCAGTTCCTTTTCGAGAAGAAAGCCGGCTCCCTTTTCGGCGCAATAGGCCGGGACCCCCACCACCGAGGCATGCGCCCGGTGGGAGACGGCAAAGGCGTTGTTGATGTAGACCTCGGCCAGGGCGGCAAGCCGGCGGGCAAACCCGGGATCGTTTTCCTGCTCACCGGCATGGAACCGGAGATTCTCCAGCATCAGGACATCACCATCGTTCATCCCGGCCACCATCGACTCCACCTCGTCGCCGATACAGTCCGGGGCAAGGGGCACAGGGCATCCGAGGACTGCAGCCAGATGCGCCGCCACCGGCGCCAGGGAAAACCGCTCCACCCTCTCTCCCCCGGGCCGGCCCAGGTGCGAACAGAGGATGACCCGTGCACCCCGTTCCAGGGCGTGGGTCAGGGTGGGCAGGGCGGTCCGGATCCTGAGGTCGTCGGTTATCCGCTTCTCCTCGTCCATGGGGACATTGAAATCCACCCGGATCAGCACCCTTTTGCCGGCAATATCCAGATCACGAATCGTTTTCATACTACCCTTCCCGGCACCGCAGACATGCAGCGCCTCATAGGTTTCCGTAACAGTTCACCGCTATCGTCAACTTCGTTGAACCACCGGGACTTTTGTAAACGCCCAGCAGCGGGTCAGCCGCGGTAAGCGCTCACAGGGACCGCACGGAGTCTTCGCTTACCTCTTTGCACGGTCGTGCCTGCCCGCACAGGTAGGCTATCGAAGTTTCCCTGCGGTCGCTTGCCTGCGGTCAGACACGCCTGCACAGGCAAACGTAGACTCCGAATCTGCGGCCCCTGAGAGCGCTTACACCATTGTGGTCGGACAGACCGATGCCTGGTCATCCCGTGAGGGGGTACAAATGCCTGGGGCTGAACCTGTACCGATTTCCGGCTGACCAGCAAGATTCCTGCGCATGACCAGGCCGTCTTCCACGGGGGCACGGTAATAGTGTCGCCGCGTACCCACATCCACGAAACCGTTTCCGGCATAAAGTCCACGGGCAGCGCCATTGGAACGCCGCACCTCGAGAAAACAGGTTGTGACCCCGTGCCGGACCAGGCACTGCAGGGCCGCGGCCAGCAGACGGGAGCCGAGGCCCCGGCGCCGGAGCGCCACCACCACCCCCAGCCGCAGGACCTCCGCCTCATCGGCAGCATATCTGCAAAAGATATACCCGAACACCTCGCCCGCCGCCTCCACCAGCAGGCAGACACCCCTTGCCGCTGTCAGCTGAGCGGCGAGCATGCCCTCTGTCCAGCCATCCTCCATCTGCTGTTCTATGGCAGATACCGCCGGCAGGTCATCCCCGCCCATGGGGCGGATGATCACAGCATGCGCTCGGCAACGGAAACGGTCAGATCGCCCAGCATATTGGTATAGCTGCCCAGCTCGTTGTCATACCAGCCGTAGATCACCGCCTGGGTGACCGGAACCTCCAGGACAGGCGGCACCTGGCCGGGCTCGAAGTTACAGCTCTTGACATGTTCGAGATTGACGCTGATGGAGGCCGTGCGGGTATGGGTCTCGGTGGCCTCGATCACGGCGGCGGCAGCAGGATAGCCGATGATATCCGAGGAGACGTTCTGCGCCTCGGAATACCGCAGGTAGGGGTTGTTCTCGGCATAATCGCGGTAGATCGAGTTGATCAGGTCCCGCTTGACAGGACGTTCCAGTTCATCCTGGAGGTTGAGCACCAGGACGATCAGCGAACCGGTGGAGGTGGGGACCCGGACCGATTCGGCAATGAACCCGATGGACTTCATCTCCGGAATGACCAGAGCCAGGGCCTTGGCAGCGCCGGTGGTGGTGAGGATGATATTGTTGAGAATGGAACGGTTCTTCCGCAGGTCCCTGGCGCCGGCGGCGGGCAGACGGTCCAGAACCTGCTGGCTGCCGGTGGCGGCATGGACCGTGACCATGGAGGCGGACAGCATCCGGTCGGCACCGAAATGGTCCATGAGCGGTTTGATCATATAGGAGAGACAGGTGGTGGTGCAGGAAGCAGCCGAGATGATGGAATGGCGGGCCGGATCATACTCATCATCGTTGATGCCCATTACCGTGGTGACGGCATCCTCGGGCATATCGATACCCTGGGCCTTGATCTTGAAGGGTGCGGACAGCATGACCTTTTCCGCCCCGGCCTGGAGATGGCCCCGGATCGAACCCCGCCCTTCACCGGCATCAGCGGTGGGATCCTTGAACACGCCGGTGGTATCAACCACCAGGCGGACACCGTTTTCCTGCCACTTGATATCCTTGGGATTCCTGGCCTCACGCAGAAAGGTGACCGGGACACCGTTCACCATCATAGTGCCGGCGTCCTCGTTCAGGTTTTCGATCACCCGCCCGCCCTTGTGGCCGTGCAGGTACATGCTGAGCCGTCCATAGGTGGAATCCCTTTCCACGGACGCGGCGATATCCTGCAGGCCACTGCCCACATCACGGCCCAGGTTGACAACGATCTCCGAAAAAAATCGCCGCGAGACATGATGCCAGAGAGAGAGTTTGCCGATTCTGCCGAGGCCGTTGAGTCCGAGTTTCATATTGACTGTCTCCTTTGCTTGATTCCAGGTGGATCCCACCCACCGGGTGAGATCGCCGCAAAGTTCCGGTATCAGGCGGTACGTGCGGCCCCTTCGCGGTTCCGGTCACCGGCGAAAACACCGGGTGCATATTTTTTTTAATTCATTATTATAGTCGAAAAAGGAACTTGTCGAAAGACCAAACCGCAACGGAATCGACCATGCAACTCCCGCCGATCCGCCAGTACGGCACCCTCATCAGGCGCTACAAGCGTTTTCTCGCCGACATCCGCCTGGATGACGGCTCGAGCCTGACCGTGCACTGTCCCAATTCCGGTTCCATGCGCGGCTGCTCGGAGCCGGGCAGCCCGGTGATCATCTCCAGGTCCGACAATCCGCGCCGCAAGTATGCCTGGACCCTGGAGATGGTCCGGAACAACAACGTCTGGATCGGCGTCAACACGGCCAGGACCAACAACCTTGTTCACGAGGCACTGGAAAAGGGAATCATCGACGATTTCGGTCCCATCGACACCATTGCCCGCGAGGTCCGGGTCTCGGAGCACAGCCGCCTCGACTTCCTGGTCACGGTCCGGGACAGGCCGATCTACATGGAGGTGAAGAACTGTTCCCTTGCCGCAGGCGGCGTGGCCCTGTTTCCCGATGCCGTCACCAGCCGCGGCACCCGGCATCTGGAGGAACTGGCCAGGCTGCGCGACGACGGCTTCGGGGCCGCGGTCCTCTTCTGTGTCCAGCGCGGGGATGCGGAACGGTTCATGCCTGCGCGAAGCATCGACCCCCTCTACGCCGATACCCTCTTCCGGGTCCGCGACAGAGGGGTCGCGGTCCTGGCCTATCGGGCGGAGGTGCAACCGGACCATATCCTGCTCACCACGCCCCTGCCTGCACTCCAACAGAAACAATGATGCACCATCCAGTACCACGGGCGGTCGTCCTCCTCAGCGGCGGCCTGGATTCAACCACCGTCCTCGCCCATGCCCTGGCCGAGGGATTTTCCTGTAACTGCCTGAGCTTCCGCTACGGACAGCGGCAGGAGATCGAGCTGCGCCGGGCCGCGGACCTCTGCAGGAAAATGGGCGCCGAAAACCATCTGGTCCTGAACCTCGACCTGGCGGCCATCGGCGGCTCGGCCCTGACCACCGACATGCCGGTGCCCAAGGACCGCGGCAGGGAGGAGATGGAGGCGGGGATCCCGGTCACCTACGTGCCGGGCCGCAACATCATCTTTCTCGCCCATGCCCTGGCCTGGGCCGAGGTCCTGGGGGCGGCCGATATCTTTCTCGGCATCAACGCCGTGGATTACTCCGGCTATCCCGACTGCAGACCGGAGTTCCTGCAGGCCTTCGCCCGGATGGCCAACCTGGGAACCAGGGCCGGCAGCGAAGGCACGCCGTTCACCCTGCATGCACCGCTGATGCACATGAACAAGCGACAGATCATCGAGCTGGGAACACGGCTGGGAGTGAATTACGCGGACACCCACAGCTGCTATGATCCGGTGGGCGAACTGGCCTGCGGCCGGTGCGACGCCTGCCGGCTGCGGCTGAAGGGATTTGCCGAGGCAGGTCTGCCCGATCCTGCCCCTTACGTGGCCGAGGTCAAGCGGTAGAGGGGAAAAAGCGGCAGAGAGAGCTCAGGTCTCCAGGCGGCTGAAGGTTACGCGGCCATCGACCATGGTCAGGACAGCACGCCCCTGCAGACGCCAGCCGAGAAAAGGGGAATTGCGGCTCCTGGAGACCACCTGGTCTTCGGTATAGGTGAAGATCGCCTCAGGATCGATCACCGTGATGTCGGCCGCCGCACCGGCAGCCAGGGAGCCGGCGGACAGTCCCAGGACGGCGGCCGGTCCGGTGGACATCAGCTCCACCAGGCGCCGGGGGTCGATCAGCCCCTCCCGCACCAGGGCCAGGGCCAGGGGCAGCGAGGTCTCGAGACCGATGATGCCGTTGGCCGCCAGGTCGAACTCCACCTCCTTTTCCAGGACCGAGTGGGGCGCATGGTCGGTGGCAATGGCGTCAAAGGTACCGTCGGCCAGCGCTTGGCGTATCGCCTGCCGGTCAGCCTCGGTGCGGAGCGGAGGATTCATCTTGGCCAGGGTGTTGTACCCCTCCACGGCCTCGTCGGTGAGGGTGAAATAGTGGGGCGTTGTCTCCGCACTCACCCGGACACCACGGGCCCTGGCCGAGCGGATCAACTCCACGCTCATGGCCGTGCTCACATGGGCGATGTGGACCTTGCGACCTGTCTGCTCTGCCAGGGCAATATCACGATAGACCATGATCGACTCGGCAGCGGCCGGGATCCCTTTCAGTCCCAGGCGGGTGGCAACCTCGCCCTCGTTCATGACCCCGGTGGCAAGCGAAGGCTCCTCGCAGTGCGAGATCACGGTCAGGCCGAAATCACCGGCATACTCCATGGCCCGGCGCATGAGCTGGCTGTCGCGCACCGGCAGACCGTCATCGGACACCCCCACAGCGCCGGCCTTCTTCAGTTCGCCGAATTCGGCCAGCCGCTCGCCCCTGGAGCCCTGGCTGATGGCCGCCACCGGATAGACCCGGGCAGACCCCTGCCGGGCCCGCTCCAGGATCATCTCCGTCACTGCCCGGCAGTCATTGACCGGCCGGGTATTGGGCATGCAGACCACGGCGGTGAACCCTCCCGCGGCCGCGGCCCTGGTTCCCGAGAGTATATCTTCCTTGTATTCCTCGCCCGGTTCCCGGAGATGGACGTGCATGTCCACCAGGCCCGGCACCACCCAGCAGCCGGAGGCATCAACCACACGGGCGGAGGCGGGCACCGGCGTCCCTTCGGCGGCAATCCTGCCCTCGAGAACCAGAAGATCACCCTGCCGGTCGATACCGTTTTTCGGATCAATGATCCGGCCGTCTTTTATGAGCCAGTTCTCAGCCATTTTTGGTCCTGTTGCGAGGGGAAACATACTCGTAATTATTCCGTTCCGGGAGACTCCTGCCAGTTTCGATTGCGGACAGCCGCGAGCGCATGCAGGTAAGCCTAGACTCCGGATGGCGTGCTGCTGAACCTTTACCGGCTCAGGTGTTGCCGGTGACCAGATAGAGCAGCGCCATCCGCACTGCCACACCATTGGTCACCTGGTCAAGGATCACCGAGCGGGGACCGTCGGCCACGTCGGGCATCAGTTCGATACCCCGGTTGACCGGTCCCGGATGCATGACCAGGGCATCGGGACGGGCCAGGGCCACGACCTCACGGGTGACGCCGTATTCCCGGGCATATTCGCGGAACGACGGCAGGAGCGGATCATTCTGCCGTTCCTTCTGGATGCGCAGGGTCATGACCACGTCCGCGTCCCGCACTGCCTCCTCCAGCGATGTGCAGACCGTGGCTCCGAGGCGGTCCAGGCCGGGCGGCAGCAGAGTGGCCGGGCCGAAGACATGGACACGGGAGCCCATCCTGGTGAAACCGAGGATATTGGAGTGGGCGACACGGCTGTGCATAATATCACCGATGATCGCGATTTTGAGCCCCTCCAGCCGTCCCTTGTGCTCGCGGACCGTCATCATGTCGAGCAGACCCTGCGAGGGGTGCTCGTGGGTGCCGTCGCCGGCGTTGATGATGGCCGCATCCACGTAGCGGGTCAGCATGTGCGGCGCACCGGAATAGGCATGGCGGATGATGATGATGTCCGGCCGCATGGCAGTGATATTGCGGGCCGTGTCAATGAGGGTCTCGCCCTTGGTGGCGCTGGAGGTTGAGGCGGATATGTTGAAGGTGTCGGCACTCATCCGCTTGGCGGCCACCTCGAAGGAGAGGCGCGTCCGCGTGGACGGCTCGAAAAAAAGATTGATGATGGTATTGCCGCGCAGGGTGGGGACCTTCTTGATGGGACGGGCCGATATCTCCTTGAAGGATTCGGCGATGGTCAGGATATGCTCGATATCTTCCGCCGAAAGATGATCAATGCCCAGGATGTGTCGATGCGGGAAGAAATAGCCGGTTGCCATGGTTGCGTGGGAGCTCAATGGACTATGTCACCCAGCCTGTTCCACCGGATGGACTCGAACCGGTCGAGGGAGAAGAGCGGTTTCTGCACGTCCCAGGACCAGTAGATAATATAGGCCTTGCCGAGCACGGCATCGAGGTCGACAAAGCCCCAGAAACGGCCGTCAAAGGAGTTGTCCCGGTTATCACCCATCACGAACACCTTGCCCTGCGGCACGGTGACCGGACCGAAGTTGTCCCGCGGGCTCACCGAGCGGGGCAGGATGCGCGGGTCCGTGTGGACGGCATACCGGTCGTCGATGGGCTTGCCGTTGACATAGACCTTCTTGTCCCGGATCTCCACCGTATCGCCGGCAACGGCGATCACCCGTTTGATGTAGTCAAGGCTGGGATCACGGGGAAACCTGAAGACAATGATATCTCCCGGCTGCGGTGTCTTGACCGGAATGATCACCTTGCCGGAGAAAGGCATCCTGATGCCGTAGATGAACTTGGAGACCAGGATGTGATCACCGATCTGCAGGGTCGGCAGCATGGAACCCGAGGGTATCTTGAATGCCTGGACGACAAAGGTGCGGATGAAGAGGGCGAGGATGAGAGCGATGATGATGGCCTCGGCATACTCGCGAAAGGTCGATTTCTTCTTTTTCTTGCTCTGGATATAGGCCACAGGGGTACCTGGTGATTGGTGGTGGAGTGCCCGAGGCAGCACACAGCGTCATAGTGTTGGCCGCTTCCGGTGCGCCGGGCACCACAGGGGCCGCGGAACTCCGCGGATCCGGTCACCTGACTGGCAAACCGTGGCCGGCAGGGGACAGAAACACCGGGGAGCAGGCGGCGATTCTGCGGCGAAATTACTCCAATGTCCGGGAAAATTCAAGCCGCATTTCCCCCACACCCATCCATGGTGACATACAAGATAAGGATTACAATTTTTCCGCAATACCATATCTGGTATACAGGCCATTCTTCCGCTGTCTATATGCCTGTTTTTTAAGAAAGAAAAATATAAATATTTGTACGCTTTTCTTGACAAAGCTTTTTTTTTATGACCTAAATATTAACAGGCTAAACAGATTTCCGTACATTTCCATCGTCATCAATACGGTTTAGGACACCTTGAAAAAGAGGATACCGTTCGGGATCAAGGGACAGTAATCCTGCCAGTCGCGACCAGTACGAGTGAAGATTTCTCTTGTCGCTGCGCTCGGGATACCGGCCTGGAACACTCCTTTTCCGGGGGGTCGTAACCGAAAACCTGCCCCCAGGCAGCAGAATGCCCATGGCAAAGAAAGAGAACCTGATTACCGGCGTTGATATCGGCTCCCATGCCGTCAAGGTCTGCCAGCTCCGCAAGACCGGCAGGGGGTACAGCCTGGTTGCCCTGGGAAGTGCGGCCCTGCCGCCCGGCTCTGTGGAAGACGGTGTTCTCCAGGAACCCGAAGAGGTGGGACGGACCGTGGCGACCCTGTTCAAAAACCTCAAGATCAAGGATACCCGCGTCGGGATCTCCATCTCCGGCTACTCGGTGATCGTCAAAAAGATCAACCTCGAGGTGATGAGCGAGGAAGAACTGCACGAGTACATCACCAGCGAGGCCGAACAGTACATCCCCTTTGATATCGATGACGTTTATCTTGACTTCGAGGATCTTCATACCGCCACCGACGAGGATGACCGCACCGATGTCATGCTGGTGGCCGCCAAGAAGGAGGTCATCGATGACTACCTGGAGATGCTGCAGGAGCAGAAACTCAAGCCCGTGCTGGTGGACGTGGACGGCTTTGCCCTGGAAAACATCTGGGAGACCACCGCGCAGGAGGCGGAAAACGTGGCCCTGGTCGACATCGGCGCCTCGAAGATGAACATCAACATCATCGCCGGCGGCGCCTCTGTACTCGCCCGGGACATCGTGGTCGGCAGCGACCAGCTCACCGAACAGATCGCCGGCAGCCTCGGCGTGGACTTCGAGGAGGCGGAAAAGATCAAGCTTGGCCTGGTTGCCGTCGAAGAGAACAGGGACGAGCTGGAGGAGATCTTCACCCAGACCTGTACCCAGTGGGTGCTCGAGATCAAAAAGGCCATTGATCTTTACGTGGCCAACAACCCCCGGCAGCCGCTGCAGCGGCTCATTCTCAGTGGAGGCGGTTCCAAGGTGGCCGGGCTGAAAGAGTTCATTGCCGCGGAAACAGGCCTGGAGGTTATCTCCTTCAACCCCTTTGTCGATATGCAGATCAACGAGAAGAAGATCGACCGGGCCTATCTCGATGCCATTGCCCCGGAGATGGCCATTGCTGCAGGCCTTGCCATCCGGCCGGCGGAGTTCTGAGTAGAGACCATGGTACACATCAACCTGTTACCTGTTCGCGAGATCAAGCGCCGGCTCAAGGCCCGCAGGCAGATCATCAATTTTTTCATCGGCCTGCTCTGTCTCTTTGTCGCCCTGGGCGGAGTCGCCTATCTCCAGGCCTCCAAGGCGGACCAGCTTCGTAAAGAACTGTCTCTCATTAACAGCGAAATTCAGGGCTACAAAAAGGTCCTCGCAAAAATAAAGAAACTGGAGCAGGACAAGGCCCTGCTCGAAAAACGGATCGGCATCATCAGGCAACTGAAGAAGTCTTCCTCCCTCACGGTCCACATCCTCGACGAGATCGCCAATATCACTCCGACCAAGCGGATGTGGCTGACCTCGCTGGCCCAGACAGGCAGCACCCTGCAGCTGAGCGGCATGGCCCTGGACAACAGGACCATAGCCAAGTACATGGAAGATCTGAAACGATCCCCCTACATCAAGAGTGTCAGCCTGACGAGTTCGTCGCTGAAGACCTATGCGGGGCGCGACCTGAAGGCCTTCTCTCTCACCTGCACCATCGGCATGCCGACAGAGGAAGAGCAGGAAAAAACCGCAAAAGGATAATCACCCGTGACAGGGCGCGTCCGGCCCTTCACATTCCGATAACCCGAGCTCCCATACATCCATGGCCTCAGGCGCTTCAACATTCGATACCTTCATTGAAGAGAAGTACCTTCCCCTTGACAGGAAGGTCAAGATTCTCATCGCCAGTGCCGCTGTCCTGGTGCCCATTGCCCTGTTCTGGTTCCTGGTCTACCAGCCGGGAAGCAATAAGATACAGGGGCTGGAGCGACAGGTTGCCTCCATGAGGAAGGAGCTGCAGCGGGCCAAGGTGGCGGCCAGGGATCTGCCCCGGTATGAACGGGAAATGGAAGCGACAAGGGAACGGTTCGAGGCCACCTCGATCCTGCTTCCCAGGGACAAGGAGATCCCGGCCCTGCTGCGCAACATCTCGGATCTCGGCAAGGGCGCAGGTCTTGACTTTCTCTCCTTCAAGCCGGGCAAGGAGATCCCCAAGGACTTTTACGCCGAGATACCGGTGGACATCTCCATCCGCGGGCCATACCACAACATGGGATTCTTTCTCGACCAGGTCAGCAAACTCGACCGGATCGTGACCGTCAACAACATCAAGATGGGGTCCCCGAAGCAGGATGGCGGGGAGATGCTGCTCAACTCGACCTGCCGCCTGGTGACCTACCGGTTCACCAACACGGAAGGGAAAAAAGCTGCTTCAAAGAAGAAAAAGAAGAAATAAAAATCCGGGGGATTGTTCTGCAATGCAGAATGGACGAACATATACGGCCAGCCTGATCCTTCTCTGCTGTGCGGCACTGGGCTGGAACACGGTCCCGGCCCGGGCCACGGTGGAGGAGACCGTCATTGTCGAGCCGGCGGCCGCCCTTGACCTGCCCAGGGAAAACGATACCTTCACCTACAGACTCGAGGGCAGACCCGACCCCTTTGTGCCCTTCATCACCCCCAAGGCCGCCACCACCAAGCCACTGCTCAACCCGGACGAAATCGTGGACGAGAATGTGGAACTGACCGGCATGCGCCAGTTCGAGCCGGGTCAGCTCAAGCTGGTTGCAGTACTGCAAAGCGGCAAACAGAGAATCGCCATGGTCGAGGACGTCACGGGCAAGGGCTACATTCTCCGGGTCGGCATGCCCATCGGCCGGCGTGGGGTGGTCAGCGAAATCCGCCCCGAGCAGGTCCTCATCACCGAAACGGCCCGGACCCGGGCCGGCAAAGAACTTGTGAATACCGTTGTCATGCGGCTGAACAAAGAGGGAGAATAACGAACATGTGTCATCTTTTCCGGACAATGTGCAGAAAGACAGGCTTCCCCCTGCTGTGTGGCATCCTGCTCCTGGCCGGGGCATACCTGGCCACGGGAGGTGCGGCGCTGGCGGCCGATGATTCCGGCGCCACGGGAAAGAACGTGATCTCGGCCGTAACCGGCCAGGTGGAGGGTTCGACACTGACCGTCCGCATCAAGGGCTCGGCCACCCCGACCTACACGGTCTACGAGCTGTTCAAACCGGCCCGGATCGTGGTGGACGTTGCCCGGGCCGAGCTGGCCCCATCGGCCCCGGTCCGGATCGACGAGACCAGTGGCATCACGCTGAAAACAAAGGCGATCACCGATTCCACCCCGGCCCTGACCCGTTTCACCTTTGTGCTTCCCGGCTCACTGCCCTTTACCGTCACCGAGGAAAAGAACGACATTCTGCTCACCATCAGAGATATCGGTCTGGCGGATTCGGTTACCGCCGCAAGCGATTCGACCGGGGTGGAGATCGAGGACATCAAGGTCACGACCCCGCCCGGCGAGACCGTGGTCCAGCTCCTGGCCAACGGCCCTGTCGAGGATTTCAAGTATGATGTCCTGGCAAAGAAAGGTGATGCACCGCCTCGGCTCTATATCGACATCAACAATGTCTCCGGCAGCAGCCTGCTGCAGGAGCAGGAGGTGGGCACCTCGCTTGCGCGTATCCGGGTTGCCAGGCGGGGCAGCGGACTGCGGGTCGTCTTCGACTCCGCCTCGGACACCCTGTTTCCCTTTACGGTCAAAAAGACCGGCAGGGGACTGGAGGTTCGCATCCGCGAGCAGCAGGGAACAGGAGACCAGCTCACCGCCCTGATCAGCGAAAAGCAGAACATCGAGAGCCAGCTGCCCAAGGTCAATCCCCTGCAGGAAACAGCGCAGACAGAAAAAGAGGCCGGCAGTGCACAGGACGCAGCCGCGGCGATGAAGGATGCCTTCAGCTTCTCGGGCTATACCAAGAAGCGGATCTCGGTGGACTTCTACAAGATCGACCTGCACAATGTCTTCCGACTTCTGCGCGAGGTCAGCGGTGTCAACATCGTGGTGGATG
>JALSNC010000049.1 GCA_026987195.1 Desulfobulbaceae bacterium
GCGATCTGCCGGGCCATGATGTTGACCTCGTGGGTGATGGCGGCCAGTTCCGTCTGCGGCGGCGCGGGCAGGGGATTGTCGTAATCGCCACTGGCAATGCGCCGGATGCCCATGATCAGCTGCTCGAAGGGCCGGTTCAGCCAGTAGTGCAGGAAGAGGTTGACGCAGACGACCATGATGGCGATGATGACGAGGGTGAGCACCAGGGCCGTGCGGATGGTGTTCCGCCGCACGGTGAGGAGCTTGCCGTCGTTGAAGTAGAGCGATACGGAGCCGATCTCCCGACCGTCTTTTTTCAGGATCCTGGTCCGGCTCAGTTGCCATCCGTTCTCGGGTCGCCGGTCGATGACCGTTTCGCCGAAGTCGGTACGTACGGTGATGCCGGCAATGTAGTCATTGCTCTCCAGGTAGACCCCGGCAATGTGGCGGATGGTCTGGTTGTCCAGGTTGAGGAGGGGGAAATAGAGGACATTGGCCACCTCGGTGATGAGCTGGCCGGCCCTGGCCTGCAGGTCATGGGACAGGGAGCGGTTGGTGATCACGCCGTAGGAGATGCCCAGCAGGGCGACCACCAGGAGCACGGTCAGGGTCAGGCCGAGCACCATGTCGCGGGCTACGGTGCGCCTGTTGAAAAATGGCAGGGAATGCAGGGGCATCGATCCGGAATCCTGATGTTTTCAGATCCGTTGGGAGAGGATGGGGACATCGGTTTTCTTCTCATTCTATCATAGAGGGTGAGCAAAAGGGTAACACAAAGTGAGAGCAGGCACCATGGAGAGGTGAGGTCGTCGTATATTGATTGTATTTTTCCCGGCCCGGGGGTAAGAGAGGAACAGTGAACAATTCCGGGTCGCTTCTATAGCCATGAAGATATATTCTCCTCTTTTTTGCCTGTTGTTGCTGTTCAGCCTGCCGCACCATTCTGCCGCCGCCGAGGTGGAGGTGGTGACCGAGGAGTGGATTCCCTACAGCTTCACCGCCAACGGGCGGGTGGTCGGCATCTCCACCGAGATCGTCGAACAGGCCCTGCGGCGGGCCGGCATCTCCATGGCCGGGGGGCGGGTGCGGCTCATGCCCTGGGCCAGGGCCTACTACGAGGCACTGCACAAGGGGAATACCCTGATCTACACCATCCTGCGTACGCCGGAACGGGAGTCCCTCTTCAAGTGGGTAGGGCCGCTGGTGCCGGCGGACAGTTTCTATTTTTTCAGGCTCGCCGCCAGGGACGACATCCGGCTCCATTCCCTTGCCGATGCCCGCCGTTACCGAATCGGCATACTCAAGGAGAGCGTGCACGGCCAGTTCCTGCGCCGGCACGGTTTTGACGCCGCCAGTCTCGACCCGGTCTCCTACCAGTATCTGAACATGAAAAAACTGCTCAGCGGCCGCGTGGACCTGATCGTCGATGTCGAGAGAACGGTCCGCCTGCGGGCGGAAAAGCTCGGAGTGCCGTCTACGAAGTTTGTCAGGGCGCTCTTTCTCTTCCGGCGGGAATACTACATGGCCTTCAACCGTGATACACCGGATTCCCTGGTCCGGAAGGTCGGCCGGGCCCTGGAGACGATGCAAAAGGACGGCAGCGTGGAGCGGATCCTCTGCCGCTACAAGGGGCTCACTGCCGGGGAGGAAAGAGGTGGTCATTGATGCCGGCGAGGCGGTGCAGGTGGTTCTTGCCCGCCTGAAGAAGCTGCCGGTGGCCGGCAGCCTGGAACTGCAGACCTGGAAGCGGGACCGTTCCCTTGTCGTTGTCCGCGAGACGGACGGCATGGTGCTTGTGCTGGAAAAGGGGTTCAGGCAACAGGAATACAGGGTGGAGACCGGTCGCCTGAAAAATCTGCTCAAAACCTTGCTCAGACGTGAATTTCCCCGCAGTCACAGGGTCCGGATGGTGATCCGGCAACAGTGACAGCGCTGTCGGCGCCTGCCGGATCAGACCGGTGTGGTGGTGAACCGGTGGATATACCAGTGTGCGGCCTTGTCCAGCCCGTCGCGGATGGAGAAGCGGGGATCGTAGCCCAGGAGTTCGCGGGCCTTGCTGATATCGGCCAGGGAGTGGCGGACGTCGCCGGCCCGGAAGTCGCGATAGACCGGTTCGGCGTCAGCGGCCTGCGGATGCTCCGGCGCCACCCGTTCCCGGATCAGGAGATAGAGTTCATTGAGGGTGGTGCGCTGGCCGAAGGCCACGTTGTAGACCTGGTTTGCAGCCTCTTCCCTGTCCGCTGTCGCGGCCATGATGTTGGCCTGGACACAGTTGTCGATGAAACAGAAATCGCGGCTGGTCTCCCCGTCACCGTTGATATAGACGGTCTCGTCCTTGAGCAGGCCGGCGAACCACCTGGGAATCACCGCCGCATAGGCCCCGTCCGGGTCCTGGCGCTGGCCGAAGATGTTGAAGTAGCGCAGACCGATGGCCTTGAACCCGTAGGTCCTGGCAAAGACCTGCGCATAGAGTTCATTGACCAGTTTGGTCACCGCGTAGGGTGAGAGCGGGTTGCCGATCCGGTCCTCCTGTTTGGGCAGATCGGGGTGATCGCCATAGGTGGAGCTGGAGGCGGCATAGACGAACCGCCGGACCCCCGCGTCCCGGGCCGCCACCAGCATGTTGAGAAAGCCGGAGATGTTGTTGGCATTGGTGGTCACCGGATCCTCGATGGAGCGCGGTACCGACCCCAGGGCTGCCTGGTGGAGGACAAAGTCTGCTCCCCGGCAGGCCCGGTGACAGGTGTCGACGTCGCGGATATCGCCCTCGATGAAGGTGAAGCGCTGCCACTGCTCGTCGCTGACCAGGCCCCGGACCTCGTCGAGATTGTGGCGGTAGCCGGTGGAGAAGTTGTCCAGGCCGATGACCCGCTGCCCCAGGCCGAGCAGGGTCTCGAGCAGGTTGGAGCCGATGAAGCCGGCAACGCCGGTGATGAGCCATGTCCTTGGGTTTTCGATGAGCTGCTGCTGTCGCTGCTGGTATTGTGTCATGTCTGACCTTTGGAAAGAAGAAGTATGGCCGCCGGAATTGCCCGGGGCGGGGGCAGGGCAGTGGATCTTCTCTCTACTATGCCTTTGCCGCCCATGAATGTCAATCGGGAAACAGCGGCCAGCGGCTCCGCGGAGGCAGGGAATACCGGTGCCCCCCGGTCCGTGTCCGGAGAGCGCAAGATCATTCATGTCGACATGGACGCCTTTTTCGCGTCCGTGGAGCAGCGTGACAATCCGGCCCTGCGCGGCAGGCCGGTCATTGTCGGCGGCGACCCGCGCGGGCGTGGCGTGGTGGCCGCCTGTTCCTACGAGGCCCGGGCCTTCGGAGTCCATTCGGCCATGCCCTCCGCCCGGGCCCTGCGCCTCTGTCCGGAGGCGATCATCGTCCGGCCCGACCATGGAAAGTACCGGCGGGTCTCGGCGGAGATCCGGGCGGTCTTTCACCGCTACACGCACCTGGTGGAGCCGCTTTCCCTGGACGAGGCCTTTCTCGATGTGACCGGCAACCGGATGAACATTCCTTCTGCCACCTGGATCGCGGCACGGATAAAGAGGGAGATCCTGGCGACCACCGGTCTCACTGCCTCGGCTGGTGTCTCCTGCAACAAGTTCCTGGCCAAGATCGCCTCCGACATGGACAAACCTGACGGTCTGACCGTGATCGAGCCCCACCAGGCCCTGGCCTTCATCCATCGGCTGCCGGTGGGGAGGTTCCACGGTGTGGGCAGGGTCACCGAAAAACGGATGCACGCCCTCGGTATCCGCACCGGCGCCGATCTCCACCGTTACGGCCGTGATGAACTGGTGACCCTTTTTGGCCGCGCCGGTGCCTTTTTTCACGATATCGTCCGCGGCATCGATCCCCGGCCTGTCCGCCCCCACCGGCAGCGCCGATCCATGGGCGCGGAGACGACCCTGCGGCGAGATACCGGGGACCTGCGGCGGATGATGGCGATCCTTGCCGGCCTCGCCGACCGGGTGGGCGCTGCCCTGGAGAGCCGCAGGACCTGCGGTCGGACCCTGGTTCTCAAGGTGCGGTATGACGATTTCACCACCGTCACCCGTTCCCGGACTCCGGGCGGCCTCTTCCTGGCCCCCGCCGACATCATGGCCCATGTGCCCGGCCTCCTTGCCGCCACCGAGGCGGGGCGACGAAAGGTCCGCCTGCTGGGCATTACGGTGACCAACCTGGTCGGAATCCCGGCCGGCCGGCCCTTGCGGCAGTTGGTCCTGCCGTTTCATGATCCGAACCGCCTCTCCGGCAGGGTGTCGGTTCAGTAAGCGTGCACTGCTGTCGGCGACCCGATGGCAATTGCGCTGTTTCCCTTGGGCCCCTGTTCGGGTACAATGGGCGGGACCGGGGTGTCGTCTGTCGGGGTGCCGGCGTATCATGTTGAGATAACATAAAAATTACTATGTTTACAGAGATGGTGGCCGCCCTTGCGCGTGGCGAGGAGCCCGATCCGGTCCGGCTGCGGCAGCGGTTCCGGATCGCCCTGACCAAGAAACTGGCGGTGGTCAGGTTGCCGCCCGCCTTCTGGGTCCGGGATCCCAAGATCAATCCCCGTGCTGATCACCTGCTGTGGGCGGCCCTGCTCCTGGGCGACCGGGAGGGGGTTGCTCTGGTTTCTTCGGTCCTTGC
Source organism: Desulfobulbaceae bacterium (assembly GCA_026987195.1). Classification (GTDB taxonomy): domain Bacteria; phylum Desulfobacterota; class Desulfobulbia; order Desulfobulbales; family Desulfobulbaceae; genus DRKI01. Next base: position 4,613 of record JALSNC010000049.1, read on the forward strand.
CCTCGAACTGACCGAAAGCCGGAGGCAGGGCCCGGGAGCAGAGGAGATGACAGCGCGACTGGACGAACTGGCCGTCGAGCTGCTGCGCCTGGTGCCGGCGGAATGCCGGGGCCGGCTGCAACGGCAGGTGGAATGCCTTCTCGCTTCTTCCGCCATCGGCAACAGTGCGCAGGACCGGTAACCATGCCCATGCAGGAAGTCACATTCGGTATCGCCATACTCCTGGCCGCCGGTCTGCTCTTTGCCAAGCTGGCGCAGCTGCTTCGGCTGCCGTCTGTCACCGGCTTCATCCTGGCCGGGCTTGTCCTGGGGCCGTCCGGGCTGGGAGTGATCACCATGGCGACCATGGGCCACCGTCTGGACCATTTCACCCAGATCGCGCTCATGCTCATCGCCTTCGGTATCGGTGAACATATCGAGCTGCGCCGCCTTGGCGACGTGGCCCGGGATGTGGGCTATATCTCCGTGATCCAGGCCCTGGGGGCCTTTGTCCTGGTCATGGCCGGGGTCCTCCTCGCCTCCTGGCTGCTGGGCGATCCTGAGACCGTGCCCCATGAACACCTGGTCCTTGCCCTGCTTCTGGGCGCCGTTGCCGTGGCCACGGCGCCGGCGGCCATCCTGCACGTGGTTCGGGAGCTGGGCGCCCGCGGTCCCCTCACCGCAACGCTCATGGCCGTGGTGGCCGTGGACGACGGTATAGCCATTGTCATCTTCGGCATGGCCATGTCGACAGCGCATCAGCTTGTCGGTCAGGAGGTCGGCCTTGCCCATGCCGTGCTGGCCAGCCTGTACGAGATCGTCTTTTCCCTGGTCATGGGAGTTGCCACCGGACTGCTCATCGATCTTGTCCTGCATAAGCTGCACCGGCGTGGCGAGATGCTCACCGCCGGACTGGCCCTTCTCCTGCTCTGCGGCGAGTCCACCCGCATGCTCGGTCTTTCCCCGCTCCTGGCCGGGATGATGGCCGGGTTCACCATCATCAACCGGGCCGAGCGTGACGTGCGCCTGTTCCGTGCCCTGAATGCCTTTGAACCACCCATCTATGTGTTGTTCTTCACCCTGGCCGGGGCCCATCTCGACCTGGCGGCCCTGCGGCTGGCCGGCTGGATCGGTCTCATCTATTTTGTTGCCCGCATCATCGGCAAGTACGGCGGAACCTGGCTCGGCGGCCTGCTGTCCGGCGCTCCACCGGTTGTCCGCAACTACCTGGGCCTGGCCCTGGTGCCGCAGGCCGGGGTGGCCATTGGCCTGGTCTTCATGATCACGAGCGATGCCCTGCTCGCCGGCTGGACCACCATCATCACACCCGTGGTCCTGGCCGGTGTTGTCCTGTCCGAGCTGGCCGGTCCGCTGCTGGTCCATCTCACCCTGGAGAGGGCCGGCGAGACTGAGGAACGTGCCGCCGATCCCGAGTGCGGCAAGCTGCGTGGCCGGGCCTGCGAAAGATGGCTGCGCGGCCCCGACGGAGTCAGGCTGGCGCCATGGCCCTGGGAGCCGCTGCATCCGCCGGCAAATCCGGAAAGCGTGGTCGTCTTCGGCGCCTGCCACTCTGCCACGGCCCGCGGCCTGGCCCGGATAGCCACCATCCTCGCCCATCATTATCATGCCCTGCCCATGTCGGTGCGGATCCTGCCCCGGTCGGAACGGGGCAGGATGAGCGAGGAAGAACGCGTTTCCCTGTTTCTGCCCGAAGAGGACGAGGCAAGGGGCCTGGGCTATCCCCTGCTCACCGAGGTGATCTATGACAGCCCGGCCTCGGGTCTGGTCTCGGCCGTGGAATACAACGATGCCCGGGCCGTGGTCCTCGGCTATCCCCTGGGCCGCAATCCCCTGGCCTTTCAGAAGGTCCTTGACCGGGTGGCGGCCAACGTCCTCTGTCCACTGGTGGCAGTCCGTTTCGTCGGCACCCTCGCTTTTGACCGGTTGCTGGTGCCCTTCCTCGATCCACGCGAGGTGGACGAGATGCTGCCGATGCTCGAGGCCCTGGCCACCGCAGGTCAGCCCGAGATCACCTTTCTCTACCTGCTCCATGCCGACTGCAGCCGTGGCGAACTCCGCACCGCAGAAGAGTACATGCGAGAGTGGCTGGAGCTGCACCTGGTGGATGTGAAGACCGACTGCAGGGTGGAGGCGGCGGAATCCCGGCTCGAATCGATCCTGGAGGGGGCGAAGAGTCACGACCTGATCATCATGACCGCTGCCAGGCGGCGGCGTTTCAAACGCCTGATCTTCGGGGCCCTGGCCAACTCGGTGGTGCACAACTGCCGGCGGCCGGTCTTCGTGGTGTACACGCCGCAGCAGGTCGGCCCGGGTGAAACGGGATAAAGTACAGGAGGTTCAATGTCGTTGTCGATGGTGGTGAACTGGCATGGAATGGGAGGTATGCAGGGATGAGCACCGGTCGGATCGTGGTGGTCGGCGGCGGGGCCGGCGGCATGCTGGCGGCCGGAGAGGCGGCCCGGTCCGGCGCCCGGGTCCTGCTGCTGGAGAAGATGCGCCATCCGGGCCGCAAGATCGGTATCACCGGCAAGGGCCGCTGCAACCTGACCAACAGGGCGCCGCTGCCCGAGTTCATCGAGCACTTCGGCCGCAACGGCCGCTTTCTGCGGCAGTGTTTTCACCGGTTTTTCGCCCCAGAACTGATGGCGATGTTGCGGGAGCTGGATCTGGACCTGGTGACCGAACGGGGCGGGCGGGTCTTTCCGGTGTCCGGTCGTGCCACCGATGTGGTGCGGACCCTGCGGGGATGGTTGAAAAAGAACGGCGTCGAGATCCGGGCCTGCTCGCCGGTTCAGGAGATCTGTCAGGACAGGGGGCGGGTTGATGCCGTGGTCTGCGGCAGTGACAGGATCGCCGCCCGGGCCGTGATCCTGGCCACCGGTGGCGCCTCCTATCCGGCCACCGGCTCCACGGGTGACGGATACCCGATGGCGGGGCGGCTGGGGCACCGCATCGTGCCGGTGCGGCCGGCCCTGGTGCCTCTGGAGACCGCGGGTGATGCCACGGTCCCTCTGCAGGGATTGCGGCTGCGCAACATCGGGGTGCGGCTGGTTGTCGATGCCCGACGCCGGCAGAGGTTGTTCGGCGAGCTGGAATTCATGGCCGGCGGGGTCACCGGCCCCACCATCCTTACCCTGAGCGGCCTGGCTGTGGATATGCTGCGGCAGGGCCGGCAGGTGCGTCTGGCCCTGGACCTGAAACCGGCCCTGGACGAGCGGAAGCTGGAGGCGCGCCTGCTGCGGGACTTTGAGCGCCGCGGCCGGGAGCCGCTGGCCGCGGTGCTGCGGGGTCTGCTTCCGCCGCAGATGGTACCGGTCTGCCTGCACCTGACCGGTCTGCCGGGCGGCCTGGCCGCCGGCCAGGTGCGGTCCGGACAGCGGAAACGACTGCGAACCTGGCTCAAGGATTTCCGGCTTGAAGTCACCGGCCACAGGCCCCTGGCCGAGGCTATTGTCACCGCCGGCGGGGTGGACCTGGGCGGGGTCGATCCCCGCACCATGCAGTCCCGGCTCGTGGCGGGCCTCTTTTTTGCCGGCGAGATCCTGGACCTGCAGGCCGATACCGGTGGCTATAACCTGCAGGCCGCCTTTTCCACCGGCTGGCTGGCCGGTCGTTCGGCCGCCGCCAGGCTCCGGGAGTAGCGTAGACGATATGTTTCTGCCAACCACCAGAAAAGAGTGCCGTGCCCTGGGCTGGAAGCGGCTGGACATCATCCTGGTCACCGCTGACGCCTACATCGACTCGCCGTTCATCGGCGTGGCGGTCATTGGCCGGGTCCTGCTCGATGCCGGCTTCCGGGTCGGGATCATTGCCCAGCCGGCCATCGACACCGGCGTCGATATAACCCGGCTCGGGGAGCCGCTGCTCTTCTGGGGCGTCAGCGGCGGGTGCATCGATTCCATGGTCGCCAACCGCACCGCCTCCGGGCGCAGGCGGCGGCGCGATGATTACACCCCCGGTGGCCGTAACGACCGGCGGCCGGACCGGGCAGTACTGGTCTATGCCAACCTGATCCGTACCCATTTCAAGAAAACCAGGCCCATCGTGCTCGGGGGCATCGAGGCCAGCCTGCGCCGGATCTCCCACTACGACTACTGGTCCGACCGCATTCGTCGCTCGGTCCTGGTCGATGCCAAGGCCGACTACCTGCTGTATGGCATGGCCGAACGTTCGGTGGTGGAGCTCGCCCGCTGCCTGCAAAAGGGCGATGATCCCCGTTCCATCCGCGGGCTCTGCCACTTGGCGCGGGAGGTGCCGCCCGGGGCCCTCCTTCTGCCCGGCCACGACGAGGTGGCTGTCGACCACCGGGCCTTTGTCCGCATGTTCACCGATTTCTACACCAACCAGGATCCCCGGACCGGACAGGCCCTGGCCCAGCGGCAGGACAGCCGCTACCTGGTGCAGAACCCTCCTCCGCCGCCGCTTTCCACCGCCGAGCTGGACCGGGTGCACGAGCTGCCCTACGAGCGGGACCTGCATCCCTATTACCGTGCCCGGGGCGAGGTGCGCGCCCTCAAGACCATCCGTTTCGCCATCGCCACCCATCGCGGTTGTTACGGAGAGTGTAACTTCTGCGCCATTGCCGTGCACCAGGGACGGATCGTACACTGCCGCAGCCGGGAGTCGATCCTGCGCGAGGCCCGGGTCATCGCCGCCCATCCGCGGTTTAAGGGCCTGATCTCCGACGTGGGCGGTCCCACTGCCAATATGTATGGTTTCGAGTGCCGCAGGAAACTGGAAAGAGGGAGCTGCCGGAAGAAGCGGTGTCTCTTCCCCCGGGTCTGTCCTGCCATGGAGATCGACCACGGACCGCAGCTCGAGCTGTTGCGGGACCTGCGGCAGGTGCCGGGGGTCAGAAAGGTCGTGGTGGCCTCGGGGATACGGTACGACATGATCCTGGCGGACCGGAAGAACGGCCTTGCCTACCTGCGGGAGGTGATCCGCCATCACGTCTCGGGCCAGATGAAGGTCGCGCCGGAACACTGCGTGGACCATGTCCTGTCCTGCATGGGCAAGCCGGGAGTGGAACCGCTGCTCACCTTCCGCGAACTGTTCTACAGGCTGACCGGAGAAGAGGGGTTGCCGCAGTTTCTCACCTACTACATCATTGCCGCCCATCCCGGCTGTACACTCGGGGACATGCGGGAGCTGAAAAGGTTTGCCCGTCACCGTCTCCAGACCCTGCCGCGGCAGGTGCAGATCTTCACCCCCACCCCCTCCACCTGGTCCACCCTCATGTACCGCACCGGTCGCAATCCCTTTGCCAATGCGCCCTGTTTCGTGGAAAAGACGGTGCGCGGGCAGGAGGCACAGAAGCAGGTCATCACCGGCAGGGGACAAAAGGGCCGGGCCGGGCGCAGGCCCGGGAAGGGTTCGTGAGGCGCCTTGCCCTTGAACCATGTCACGGCCCGGAATCAATCAAAGCCAACGGAGGAAAGGATGAACCGGATTTTCGAGTGGGCGACCTGGATCTTTGATCCGCTCAACCGATTCTACGAACATGAGAAGGTGCACCGCAAGATCTCCGTGCTCCTGGTGCTCTTCTTCATCTTCAGCCTGCTGGTCATCGAGCTCAAGCGGCGGGCGCTCCTGCCCGATGCCCTGGCCCGGGTGGTGCCGGGCAATCATTTCTATGCCATCGGCGGGGCCTTCACCGTCATCCTGGTGCTGGAGGTCATCAGCCTGATCTTTGTCCTGCCCTGTTCCTTTTCCCGGTCCGTGGGCAAACAGTTCGAGATCCTGTCCCTGATCCTGATGCGCAACGCCTTCAAGGAGCTGTCCCATTTCCAGGAACCGGTAACCTTTGCCGGCAATGAACAGGGAGTGCTGCATATCCTTTCTGACGGATTCGGGGCGGTGGTCATCTTCGGCCTGCTGGGTGTCTACTATTTTCTTCAGAGGAAATGCGGAGAAAAAGGCGACCATATCGAGGATCTCTACAGCTTTGTCGCCGCCAAGAAGGGGATCGCCCTCCTGCTGCTGACCGCTTTCCTCTTCATGGGGATCCAGGCGCTCTATGCCACGGTCCTTGGCGATGCACACGGCGACTTTTTTCATGATTTCTATACACTGCTCATCATCACCGACATCCTCCTTGTCCTGGTGGCCCAGTGTTTTCATCCCACCTTCTACTCGGTCTTCCGCAACTCGGGCTTTGCCCTCTCCACCATGATTATCCGTTTTGCCCTGGTGGCCCCGGTCTACTACAATGTTCTCCTGGGACTGGCGGCCATCGGCCTGGCCATTCTCATGCACCTGATCAGTATGTACCTGTTTCCTGAGCGATAGGGCGAGGGAACGTAAAAAGATGGTAACAGTTCAGCAGCACGCCATCTGCACGCGCTCGCGGCTGGCCGCGTAGCGGACTGTAGCGGCCAGTCACGATCACGCACAGCTGACGCACTGCTGAACCGTTACAAAAGATGCAGCGGCGCATCACGTGCCGGGGAAGGCCGGTTGCGCCGCTGCCCGCGAGGAGGATGGATCAGAAGTTGTACTGGAATCCGGTCTGGACGCGATTGAGGTCGCCGGATTCGCCGTTTTCCAGTTCCCGCTTGGCCCAGAGGTACTCGATGCCGAGATTGACCCGCGGCACCGGGCTCCAGATCAGGTTGAGGTGCAGGGACTGAAACTTCTCGTTCGCCGTGTCAGCGATGTAGTTGAGATCATTGTCGGCCGCCGCATAGGAATAGACAGCAGTGGAGCGGATATTCCCGGTCCAGAAATGACGGTAGCTGACATAGCCGCCCCACTGGGTGTAGGTCTCGATGTCGTGGGTGACCGGATCGACATAGGCTCCCGGAAAGCCGGTGGTCATGTATCTGCCCAGGCCGTTGCCGTAGTTGAGGAGCAGGCGGAGATCGTCCTTGCCGAAGGTGGGGATGATGGCGGACAGGCTGGCGGCCCCTGCCCAGGCCGAATCGCTGTAAATGCCGTTGTCTTCCCGGAACTGGCGCAGCATGGCGGCGGCCGTGAAGTGGCCGTAATCGGTGTTCAGGTTGATCCGGGCCACGGTGTCGGGAAAGAGATCACCGTCCGGCCTGGTCGGGGCATCGGCATCAAGAGATGCCAGGGTGGTCTCCGGATTCTCGATGGCGATCTGCCAGTTGCCCATGGCAAAGGGCTGGGTCCAGCGGAGCTGGGCCTGGCGGATGAAGATCGAGGCGGCCGGTCCGCCGAAGTCGATGGTCTCCGGCAGGGCACCGGCGTTCATGAAGGTGCTCCAGGTCTGGCCGGCCAGGAGGTTGCCGAGCTGGCCATAGGCGTGGCGCAGGCGAAAGCCGTAGGAGTTGCTGACCGTCTGGTTGCCGCCGGTACCGAAGAAGTCAGCTTCGAAGCGGGTCTTCAGCTTGCCCCAGGCGGTCGGCGTGCTGGTCTTGATGCCGAGCCTGGACTGGCGGGCATGGAAGACCAGGTTGCCGTCGTTGTCGGCCTGCTCGCCCACCGGGATCTGGCCGGGCAGGAAGAGCTGGTTGCCGGCACTGCCGGATCCGGCGCTGACATCACTGTACACGGCATCCAGCTTGACATAGCCATACAGTGACATGGTGGTTCCGGCCGGCAGGGCCAGGTTGCCCGCCATCTTGGGGTTGTTGCCCATCTTGACGTTCTGCTGGGTGTCGCTTTTGGCGGTCTCGATCTGGTGCTGTTCCAGGCGGACCATCTTGTCCTCGAGCCGCTGCACGGTCTGCTTGAGCGCCTCGATGGTCGCCTTCAGCTCGGCGATGGATTCCTCGGCCGCCATGGCCGGGCCCGCGGCCAGGCCGCAGGTCGTGGCCAGCGCCAGCGAGGCGAAAATCATCCTGGTCCTGCGCCATCCCCATGTTGATCTGTTCATGCGTGTTCCCTCCTTTTTTCATGTGGTGAAATCATCGGTGTACCCGGAATTGTCCGGCACCGGTCAACGCGGTCTTCTCCTTTGCATTGTGATGGCGTCACAAAAAGGCCGATCTGCTGCAAGGTAGCGGGTGCGGCCAATGCTCGACGTACAGCCTGTACGCCTCGGCCTGGCCGGCACCGCTACGCCTCGGAGTCTCACTCCGTTCGCTTACCTGTATATTGAATGTTTATGGTTAGCCATCTTTGCAGCGAGATGGAGTTATTACGAGCCTGTCAATTGTGCATATGAACATAATTGTCCTAAAACGGACTGGAGAGGATGTCAAGAAGATTTTTCAAGTGGGAGGGAGTGCCGGGGATCAGGTCTTTCCCCGGAGGCCGGGGAACAGTTGCGCCATTCGCCGGTGGTGGGAGCCGCGCCAGTAGATCCTCCGGCAGTGGGGACAGATGCGGAATCGGTGGTAGTATTTTCTGGTCAGGGGCTCGAGCCGGTGCAGGATGGCGGTCTTCTCCACCGGCTCGAGCAGGGTGTTGCACCGCAGGCAGCGGCTGAAGGGTCTGGTCTTTCCGGTCAGGCCGTAGAGGGTCAGTATCTCGGCAAGCTGATCTTCCGGTTGTTCGGCGCGGACCAGGTGGCCGTGGACCACCTGGCTGCGCCTGAGCAGGTCACGGTTGCGGCTGAGGAGAATCCGCTTCTCGGAGACCGCCTTCCCGGCCAGTTCCCCCTGGTCCAGTTCCGGGACGCTGGCGGCATCGAACCCGGCCATCCGCAGGAGGGTGGCCAGTTTGCCCACATTGACATCGACGAGAAAACGGATCCCGGACACCGGTTCCGGCCGGAGCAGAGTGGGTCGGGTCGGGTCGTGCCCGTCGGCCAGGGGGAAGACGTGAACCGTTGCCGGCTGTTCAGGGATCCAGCCAAGGTCCCGCTCGCGCCCGCCGGCGACGATACGGCCGATTTCGGTGTGGGGGATGCGCAGGGACTCGATGATGTCCTTGATGGAGGCCCGCCGGTTCAGGGGGTAGGCCACGCTGTCCCTGTTCCGGTGGCGGGGACGGAGCAGCTCCCTCAGGTTGCCGTGGAACCGGAGATCGAGAACCGGCGACGTCATGGCGGGAGGCGGTCAGCAGGTGAGGTGAAAACCGGCCCCGACCTTCCGTCCCTGGCCGAGAAGTTCGTTGAAGGTATGGATGGCCTCGCGGGTCGGCTGAACGATGAGCTCGATGTCCTTGACCCGGAGAAAGTCGCGCAGGGTGTCCGAGGGACGCATCAGGCCGGGGTTGCCGCTGCCGAGGACGATCACCTCGACACTGTCCTCCAGCAGGGGCTGCAGGTCGGCCACATCACAGACATGGCCGCTCTGCCGCCACCACTGGGGCAGTACCACTCCCTCTTTGATGAGCAGGTCCCTGGTATACCAGGTGGCATTGATCCGCATCCGGCCGAACTCGTAGTCTGTAATCATGGTGCCTTGGGGTTGGAGGGATAATGGCTGTGCCGGGAGCAAGGGGCAGGACGGTCATTTGATATGGTACAGCTCTCCTGCCGCCGCTGCAAGGTTTTTTGTCACGGTTCAGCACTGCCGGCAACGGTTTTGAATTCCACTGATTTTTATAACAGTTCAGCAGTGCCTCAGCCGTGCGTGATCGCGGCCGGCCGGCAGACGAGCGGGCACAGCGAGACGCCGACAGTTCGCTATACGGGCAGCTGCGGGCACTGCAGGCACGGGCAGGCCCCGGATGGTGTGTCGCAGGACGTTCACGTTTTTCTCAGAGCAGGGACAGCACGAGGAGGCCGGCGAGCAGCAGGAACAGGGTCATTGCCAGGGGCCAGTGACGAAGGTACTGTTCGCCATCCTCCAGCAACCGCTGCCAGACAGGGAGGATCCGGCGGTATCGGTCCAGGCGGGCGGTCCCGTAAGCGCGCCACCGGGGCAGGGTCGCAAATCCTGCCTGCCGCCAATGGGATACGCTCCACGAGGCCAGACGTTCAAACCAGGTGTCTGCTTTGTCATCTCCCCGGTCCGCGAAGACGGGCAGGGCCTGGTGACCATGCGGCAGCCGGAGCCGGTGACCGGGGAGGAGAAAGAGCGCCATCGCGGGCCCGAACAGTCCGATGGCACTGTACAACCAGGCACTGTACTTGTACCGGAAATCGGGCTCGGCCAACGCCATGCCCAGGCAGACGGTGAACAGGCCGGTGGCGAAAAGGGTGATGCGGGCGGCCGCCGGGTGTCTCGATCCTTGCCTTCTGCCCTGGAGGAGGGCATGGAGCATGGCTGCCAGGCCCATTGCCTGCAGCGTCCATCCTGCCACCGGAGAGGGGAGCCGGCCCGGCGGCAGCCAGCGGAGAACACCGAACATGGCCAGGCTTACCGGCACCGTCGGCAGCAGAATGGTCACCGCAGGTTGCGGAGAGGAGAAAACCTGCCGCAGCCAGAAGTGGACCGGCCAGGCTCCGGCCCTGAGTGCAAAACCGGCAAGGACCACGGCCAGGTACAGCTCCCGGGAATCGGATTGTACCAGCACCTGCTGCAGTGAAGCGAATCCGGGGACCCTGTCACCTGATGCCACGATCAGGATAGCCTCGAAAAGCGCCAGGTCGGCCAGGATCATCGCCACCAGGTAGCCCCGGCCGCCGCGTCGGGCCACCCCGTTGCCCGTCCCGGCGAGCAGGGCATAGAAGCCGTAGCCTGCAACCGTTGCAGCGACGAGGAAACCCACCGGGTCCATGGCCAGGGCAACGCCCAGGCTGCCGCCCAGGGTGAGCAGGAAAAACGTGCTCTGCCAGTGGATTGGTTCAGCATTCCCGCTGTCCGGCTGCAGTGATTTTGCCGCAGCGGCCCAGACAAGCACCTGGCCGGCCAGCAGCCACCGGGATCCCGCATCAAGCCCCAGCTGCGCTCCCAGGAGCAGCCAGGGGAGATCGGCGCTGACCGGCATGGGCATGCCCAGGAGGACGATGGCGGGAACCAGGGCCAGGTAGAGCGGATGCTTCAGGCGGAACCGCAGCGCCGGCAGGGCCAGCAACAGGGGCAGGCCGGGCGCTGACAGGAGGAGAAGGAGAGAGATGGAATCGCTCATGGCCCGTATTCCAGGGTGGTGATGAGATATGCCCAGTTGACAGGGCTGAATGGCACCAGGGCCAGCAGGCCCAGGGCCAGGGTGAGCAGGGCGGTGATCACCGGAGGTGCCAGGAGGGCGAAGGCCGTCTCGCCATGGCCCTGCAGGCGGTCATCCGGCCATGCCCCGGACGGACTCCTGAACCAGGCGGCATGGAGGATGGGCAGGAAGTAGGCCGCATTGAGGAGGCTGCTGGCCGCCAGGACAGCGATCACCCAGCCCTGGCCGGCCTCAAGCGCCCCGAGACCCAGGTACCACTTGCTGATGAAGCCCGCCATGGGCGGTACGCCGATCATGCCGAAGGCGCCGATGGTGAAGGCGGCCATGGTCCACGGCATGCGTCTTCCCACTCCGTCCATTTCACTGATGCGGTGGATCCCCAGTTCTTCGGCAAGGTTCCCGGCGCAGAAGAAAAGGGTGATCTTCATCACGCCCTGGTGGATCAGGTGGGCAAGGCTGCCGATGGTCGCAACCGGACCGATCACGGCGGCGCCGAGCACGATGTACGAGACCTGGCTTACCGTGGAAAACGCCAGTCTCCGTTTCAGGTCGTCCTGGAACAGGGCCCGCACGGATCCATAGATGATGGTGGCTGCAGCCAGTACGGCCAGCGGAAGCAGCAATCCCAGGCGGGCGCTGAATTCGATGCCGAATACATCATAGACCACCCGCAGAATGCCGAAGGCACCGGCCTTGACCACGGCCACCGCATGCAGGAGGGCGCTCACCGGCGCAGGGGCCACCATGGCCTGCGGCAGCCAGCCGTGCAGGGGGATCAGCGCCGCCTTGACCCCCAGGCCGGCGATCAGGAGCACGAAAATGGCCACCAGTGCTCCGTGGTGGGAGCTGTCCAGGGCAGAGACAAAACCGCGGGCAGTGAATTCCAGGGTGTCGGTGAGGGTGTAGAGCCAGGTGACGGCTATGAGCAGCAGGGCGCCGCCGGCAATGGTGTAGACGAGATAGGCCCGCCCGGCCCGGCGTGCGGCCTCGGTCTCCCGGTGGACGATGAGCGGGTAGGTGACCAGGGTAAGCATCTCGTAGAACAGGAGAAAGGTGATCAGGTTGCCGGCCAGGGCCACCCCCACGCTTGCAGTGACGCACAGGCTGAAGAAACCGAAAAATCGGCTGCGATGGGGTGAGCCCTCCAGATAGCCGATGGCATAGACCGTGGTGACCAGCCACAGGCCGGCCGACAGCACCACGAACAGCATGGCCATGGCGTCGGCGCGGAGCACCAGGTCCAGCCCGGGCAGGAGTGGCATGCGGGTTTCATAGTGATGTGCCCCCTGATAGAGTCCGTGGAACATGAAGGCCACCAGGACGATCTTGACCAGCGCCCCGCCCAGGTTGAGCAGAGTGCGGGTTCTGACCCGGTCCTCGGGCAGGAAAAAGATCACCAGTCCCGCCAGCAGCGAGCTGAGGACAACGAGCAGCGGCATCAGGGGGTCCGGAAGCATCAGGTGCCCCCTCCGAAAGGCAGGCCGGTATCCATCAGTGCAAGGGGCCAGGAGGCGATCAGGCCAAGGGCAATGGCGAGCATCGCCATCAGCAGCGCGGTCCATTCCATACGCAGGGGAACGGCCCTGGAGGTCCGGGGCAGGTCAGAGGGGGTGAAGGCATGGCCAATGACCCTGAAGACGTATGCCCCTGTGAGCAGGCCGCCGGCGATCAGCGGCATGGCCCACCACCACTGGCCGGAACGGATGGAGGCCTCCAGGAGCAGCCACTTGGAGATGAAGCCGCCGCTGGGCGGCAGGCCCATGAGGCTGACACCGGCCAGGGCAAAGGCGCCCAGGGTCAGCGGCAGATGGCGGGCAACCCGGTCAAGGTCGGCGATGCGGTCGTGGCCGCCGTGAAAGAGGATATTGCCGGTGGCCAGGAACATGGCGGTCTTGGCCACGGCATGGGAGAGGAGCAGGTAGATGGCACCATGCCAGCCGATGGTGGCGGCCAGGGGAAAGGCCAGGAAGAGATAGCCGATCTGGACCACCGTGGAGTAGGCCACCAGGAGCTTCAGCCGCGTCTGGCGCAGAGCCTGCATGCCGCCCCAGAGTATGGCGGCCGTGCCGAGCAGGCCCAGGAGCTGACCAGGGGCCGGCCCGGGAAAGGGGAAGACCAGGAGCCATAAGCGGATCAGGATATAGAACGAGGCCTTGACCACGAGGGCCGAGAGCAGGGCGCTCACCGGTGCCGGTGCCCCGGCGTGGGCGGGCGGCAGCCAGAAGTGGAGTGGAAACAGGGCCGTCTTGAGCAGCAGGCCGACGCTCATCAGGCCCATGGCCGCCCAGGCAGGAGGTGTTGCCGCCATGGTCCGGCCGAGGAGGACCATGTCCAGGGTGCCAAAACCATGGTAGAGCAGGGCCACGCCCAGGAGGTAGAAGAGGGAGCCGGTCAGGCTGACCAGCAGATAGCGCATGGCCGCCGACAGGGCATCGGTGTCACCGGCCAGCGCCACCAGGGCCACCGCGGCCAGGCCCAGCAGTTCCAGGGTGACGTAGAGATTGAAAATATCCGCAGACAGGAAGAGGGCGTTCAGGGCGGCCCAGAGAAAACACCACAGCGGCCAGAAGGAGGCCGCCTTTTCCCGGCCAAAGTAGGCACTGGAGTAGATGCTGACAGCCAGGCCCACCACGGCGGTCATTGTCAGCATCAGGAGGCTCAGTCCATCGGCCTGGAGATCGATGCCAAGGGGTGCCTGCCAGCCGCCCAGCGCATGGCGCAGTACACCGTGCTGCATCACCTGCCATCCCAGGCCGATCACCGTGGCGGTGACCGCCACGCTGGTGAAGAGGCCCGGCAGGACACTACGCCCCGGCCACAGGAAACAGCATATCGCACCAAGAAGCGGTACGGCCACCACAAGCATTTCCAGGGACAGACCCGGCATCGGTGAGGGAATCATATGCTACTCCGAGGGATCTCCGGGCAGCCCGCTGCGGCCGGTGGCGTCCCGTATGCGGAGCACCAGAGCCAGGGCCAGGGCAGTGGCCGAGACAGCGACCACGATGCCGGTGATCACCATGGCCTGGGGAACCGGGTCCGGCCCTGCCGGGCCGCCGCCAGGGGCC
>JALSNC010000050.1 GCA_026987195.1 Desulfobulbaceae bacterium
ACAGCAAGGGGATTTTCAACGAGCCGGCCGTGGTCGCCGTGACACCGGTGGAGGGTGAGGAGGGCCAGGAGGAACTGGCCGCGGACGTGGTGCGGCCGGGCAGCGCGCTTTCCAGTGATCTCAGGGAGTATATCGGCGCGATCAGGCTTGACTACGCCTGGTCGGATCATGCCACGGCCTTTGTCAGTGACGACAGTGCCCGCACCGATTACGACGATCCCCTCCGCCTGGACAACTGGACCCACAACCTGGCCCTGGGCCTGGACTATTATTTCAATCCCCGCTCCTATGCCACCCTTTCCGGCGGCCCCTCGTTCTCGAAGCTGGGCGACCAGTCCTGGGAGGTGGATTACAATGTCTATGGCAGCTACACCCGGATCTACCGCCATTCAACCCTGACCGCCCATATTTCGAAATCCTACGATGTCCAGAACTTCGCGGGCCGGGGCAACGGCCTGACCGATACCTGGGAGGCAGGTGTTGATTTCACCCACTCGTTTACGCAGAACCTCTCATCTGTCCTGTTTCTTTCCTATCGGGACGATCGGAGACTGCAGTACCCCTATACGGATACCATTGTCGGCGTTGCCGGGGATGTTGCAGAGGCCGCCGCTGCAGGGGACGACCTGGAAACCCTGGCAGAGGGCTTCGACTACCACGAAAAGCTCTTCCAGGCCGGTTTCAGCCTCGACTACACCTTCCTGCGCTGGTACACCTTCTCCGGCGGTTACACCTATGCAAAGGATGAAACCGGCCTGGTGGGGGGCGCTGATTATGATGAACATAGGATCTTTATCCGGCTTGCTGTCAGCAGGGACCTGTTCCGCTGGTAGGTTGCCGCGCGGGCCGGCGGCGCCCTTCCAACGCTTCAGAGAGAATCGTTTTGTGTGGAATTGCAGGGTATTTTAACATAGACCATCGACCGGAAGCCGGGTCGGACATGCTGGAGCGGATGATCTGGACCCTGCGCCACCGGGGTCCGGACGGGTTCGGCCTGTACCAGGACCAGCGGGCAGGCCTGGCCCATGCCCGCCTCAGCATCATTGACCTGGAAGGAGGCTGGCAGCCCATTCACAACGAGGACAGGACCCTGTGGATCGTCTTCAACGGCGAGATCTTCAACTACCCCGAGCTGCGGCGGCAGCTCATCGATAGCGGCCACCGGTTCGCCACCCGCTCCGACACCGAGGTCATTGTCCACCTCTACGAGGAAAAGGGCGAGAGATGCCTGGAGGACCTGAACGGCCAGTTCGCCATGGCCCTGTACGACAGCAGGGCCCGGAGCCTGTTCCTGGCCCGGGACCGGATGGGCATCCGGCCCCTGTTCTATACCCTGCACGACCACAGGCTCTTTTTCGCATCCGAGATCAAGGCCATCCTGGCCGCTGATCCGGCCATCGAGCGGGCCATTGATCCTGCTGTCCTGCAGGAGATCTTCACCTTCTGGAGCGCCTCGGGCGAGCAGACAGTCTTCCGGGGGATCCGCCAGGTCGAGCCGGGCTGCTGGCTCCGGCTGGATGCATCGGGCACGATCCGGCAGCAGCGTTACTGGGAGATTCCCTTCCGGCCGGACAGTTTTGCGGACGCCTCGGAGGACAGGCTGGCCGCTGAACTGCGCGACCTGCTCGTTGACGCGGTCCGGCTTCGCCTGCGGGCCGACGTGCCGGTGGGGGCCTACCTGAGCGGCGGCCTGGATTCCTCGGCCATCACCTCGCTTGTCCACCACTACACGGACAACGACCTGAAGACCTTTTCCGTTACTTTCAGCGACCAGGTCTATGACGAGCGCGAGGAACAGCAGGAGATGTCCGCCTTCCTGCAGACGGACCACCACGAGATCCGCTGCAGCCATGCCGCCATCGGCCAGGCATTTCCCCGCGTCATCCGGCACGCCGAGACCCCGATCCTCCGCACCGCGCCGGCCCCTCTCTTCCTGCTCTCCTCGCTGGTGCGGGAAAACGACTACAAGGTCGTGCTGACCGGCGAGGGCGCCGACGAGATCCTCGGCGGCTACGACATCTTCAAGGAGGCCAAGGTCCGGGCCTTTATCGCCGCCAGGCCGGATTCCTCCTGCCGGCCCTTTCTCCTCAAGCGGCTCTACCCCTACCTGGCCCTGTCGCCGGCCAGGTCGGCGGAATATGCGCGCAGGTTTTTTGACACCGGCGCTTCCCTGGACGACCCCTTCTATGCCCACCGTCCACGCTGGAAGACCACGGCCGGCACCCATGTCTTCCTGCGCGACGAGGTCCTTGCCGCGGCCGGCTGCTCCCCGGTCGAACAACTGGAGCAGCGCTGGGCCGGGCGTCTCAGGGGGCTGGACTATTTCAGTCGTGCCCAGTTCCTGGAGAGCCGGCTTCTGCTGGGTAACTACCTGCTCAGCTCCCAGGGCGACCGGATGGGCATGGCCCATTCCATCGAGGGACGGTTTCCGTTCCTGGACCACCGGGTGGTGGAGTTCGCCTGCACCATCCCGCCACGGCTGCGGATGAAGGCGCTCAACGAAAAGAATATCCTCAAGAAGGCCATGGCCGATATCCTGCCGCCGGCCATTGTCCGACGCAAGAAACAGCCCTACATGGCCCCGGATATTCCCAGCTTTTTCGGTACACAGACACCGGAATACGTCAGCTACCACCTGTCAGAGGAGAAACTCATGGAGAGCGGCCTGTTCAAGCCTGCCGCCGTGCACAGGCTTCTGGCCAAGTGCAGGAAGAAGTCCAGGCAGGGCTTTCGAGAAAACATGGCTTTTGTCGGCATCCTGTCCACCCAGATCCTCTATGAAACCTTTGTCAGAAATTTCCAGGCCGACACACCTGCTCCTCTGCCCGGGAAGAGGATCGTCATCAGCAAGGAGAATGAGAGAGAATGTCTGAAATCGTAACAACCATACGTAAATTTATCTTTGACAACTTTTTGTTCGATGCCGCTGAAGATGAACTCGGCAACGATGATTCCTTTCTCGAGCAGGGGATCATCGACTCCACCGGTGTCCTGGAACTGGTGGAGTGGCTGGAGGAAACGTTCAACATCTCGGTTGACGACGAAGAACTGATCCCGGAAAACCTGGACAGCGTCAATCGGCTGGCCGCCTATGTGGCCGGGAAAACGTCCTGATCCCATGATGGTCCAGGATTTTCTGCAGACTGCGGCCGACCGGACCCCGGACAAGGATGTGCTCATCTACGGCAGGAACCGGGTGTCCTACTCCCGGCTGCTTGAGGCAGCGCTTTCCGTGGCGGCATGGATTGACGACCTCGGCCTTGAGCCCGGTTTTCGCGGCGCCCTGCTCACAGACGAGCCGTTCGAGTACCTGGCCGCCTACTTCGGGGTCCTGATCGCCGGCGGAACCGTGGTCGGCCTCAACACCCAGACCTCGGACAAGAGCCTGCTCCATACCCTTCAGGACAGCGGCGCCGCACTTCTTCTGGCCAACAGGAAGTTCTCCCGCCACCTGCACCGGGTCCTGCCCTTTGCCGAGTCCGTAACCGCGGTTGCCATCACCGGCAGCAGGGAACCGATCCCCGGCGCCACCAGCCTCTGCCGTGAAGACCTGGCCGCTCTCCTGGCTACCACCAGCGGGCCCGGCCGGATTCTGCCGTATCGTTCGCCGTGCGATCTGGCCCAGCTCATCTACACCTCCGGTACCACGGGTCAGCCCAAGGGGGTGATGCTGCGGCACGTCAACCTGGTCGCCAATACCCGCTCCATCATCAAGTACCTGCATCTCACCGGGCAGGACCGGGTCATGGCGGTGCTGCCGTTCTTCTACTCGTACGGCAATTCGGTCATGCTCACCCATATCGCGGCCGGCGGCTCCCTGGTGGTCAACCAGAGCTTCATGTATCCCAATGTCATTCTCCAGCAGATGGTGGATCACCAGGTCACCGGTTTTTCCGGGGTGCCTTCTTCCTATGCCATCCTGCTCAACCGTTCGGCCATTGACAGTTTTTCTTTCCCGAACCTGCGCTATATCACCCAGGCCGGCGCCGCCATGTCACCGGCCCTCGTCCATCGCCTGAAAAAGGTCTTTCCGGGGGTCGATATCTACATCATGTACGGCCAGACCGAGGCTTCTGCCCGGCTCTCCTTTCTTGATCCCTCCGAAGCGGGCAAAAGGCCCGGTTCCATCGGCAAGGCCATTCCCGGAGTGGAACTCCGGCTGCTGGACCGTGACGGCCGGCCAGTGGCTTCCGGCGAGACCGGCGAGATCGTGGCCCGCGGCCCCAACGTCATGGCCGGCTACTGGCAGCGGCCGGAGGAAACCCGGGCCGTCCTGACAAGGGAGGGGTTGTGGACCGGGGATCTCGCCCGCCGGGACGAGGAGGGATTTTTATATATTGTCAGCCGGAAAAGTGATATAATAAAGAGCGGTTCCCATCGGATCGGCCCCAGGGAGATCGAGGATACACTCACTGAACATCCTGCAGTGCATGAAGTGGCCGTGGTCGGCATCCCCGATGATATTCTCGATGAACGGATCAGGGCCTGCGTGGTCCTGAAACCGGGGGCACAGTGCACGGAAAAGGAACTGCTCAAGCACTGCCGTCTCGAACTGCCGGCCTACAAGGTGCCCCAGGAGATCGTTTTCCTGCCGCAACTGCCAAAGACGGCGACCGGCAAGGTAAAGAAATCCGAGCTGAAAACCCTTGAGGGGATTCCATGAGCATTCAACGCTGCACCCGCTGTATCCTGCCCGCCACCTTTCCCGGTATCTCGTTCAACGAGGACGGGGTCTGCAACCACTGCATCCGCTACCGCGGCCGGGCCGCCACTGAAGCGCAGATGAAAAAATTCGAGCAGAAGTTCGTCGACCTGCTCGAGGAGAGGAGGAATCGCTCCACATACGATATTATCGTGGCCTACAGCGGCGGCAAGGACTCCACCTATACCCTCGATGTCCTGGTCAACCGGTATGGCCTGCGGGTCCTGGCCCTGACCTTTGACAACACCTTTATCTCGCCGCGGGCCGAGGAGAACATCCGCAATGTGTGCGGCGCCCTGGGGGCCGACCTGCTGGTGGTCCGCCCTGATC
>JALSNC010000051.1 GCA_026987195.1 Desulfobulbaceae bacterium
AATCCCTGCCGGGCCGCAGCCCGCAACCCCTTGCGGCTCACGTCGACGGCCAGCAGAGACGACTCCTCATAGCCGGAGGCGTCAGCACCAAACAGGCCGTCGAAAAAATTAGCCACTTGTCCCAAAAAACCGGAATGGGTGGAATGGGCGGCGTCACAGGATGAATTATGACCATCTGCTTCGTGGCCATCACTGTCGTGACCCTCACCACCATCATGGCCGCCGCCATCACCACCGTGGCCACCTTCTCCGTGGCCACCTTCTCCGTGGCCACTGCCGGCACCTGACCCTCCGGAAGACCCGCCATGACCTCCATCACCGCCGGTGCCGGCTCCAGCCCCACTGCCGCCGGCCGATCCGCCATGACCACCGCCGCCGGTGCCGGCTCCAGCCCCACTGCCGCCGGCCGATCCGCCATGACCACCGCTGCCGGTGCCATGTCCATGGCCGCCTTCTCCGCCGCCGCCTCCCCCACCACCGCCGCCACCGCCGCCATCGGCATGGGCAACAGCCGGGGACAACAGAAACGATGCACTGACGGAAAAAAGGAAATCCGTTCTGCCCAGCCACAATAACGGCACCAGTAGACAGACAAGGATCAGGGAGCGAAAACAATGCATAACGGAGTTGAGGGGAAAAAGACTAAAAAGAAATTGAATAACCGACCATCATGGAATAATCCGGACTGCCGTCGGCCAGTCCCTTGCCGACACCGACGGAAAAATTGCCGGCCCGTTCCATATCGTAGCTCAAATCCAGGGACAGGGCAAGTTCTCCATCACTTTCATCGGAACCGGCCTGGGCAGCCGAAAGCGTTGTCGTAATCTCCAACCGCCGGGTCAGCATGGTGGTTACCTCCCCGTAGCCGGAAACCGTATTATTCAACTGGTAGTCATCGGGATCACCGACAACGGTGTAATCAATTCCGGCCTCAAAGTTCCAGTCACCTACTTCCCGATAAACCGATACCCCGGCCTGATAATCGATTTTACCGGTACCCAACCCTTTGTCCTCATCTGCAGTCGGCAATTTCACACCGGTATGTACTGAAACCTCGGGCAGGGTATCGCTCTGCTCCAGAACCCGGTAAGAAAGATCAACAAAACTGTCGCCGATGCCGCTTACCGAGCTGTGACGACGCACCTCCTGTTCCACCATGGCTGTGCCGGCTTCCTGTCCGCTCAATTCGACAGGACCACGGCCTGCCGATTCCGGCCCGGACCCGGCAGCATGATCATTTTCCCTTGCGGTTGTCATATCTCCAGGATGTCGGTTTCCTTTACTACCCCGGTCGACACCATGATGGGGGTCAGCATGATGGGGGTTACTGCCGGTAACATCCTGGTGATGGACAGGACGCCCGGCCACCAGCACCACATCGGAATAACTTTCATCCTGATACAGGTAGGGAACAATAGTCAGAGAAAGGGTCCAGGCCGGGGCAAACTCATAGTCGGCAGTCACGGAAAAAGACATGGTGCGGATGGTATCACCGCCGCCGTAATCGCCGGAGTCAAAGGAAAAATCGGGTTCCATGGTCACCCCGTACTCCCCTGCCGACCCAACGGCCGGCCAGCCGGCAACGATACCCGCAAAGGCAGCAACCAGCACCAGCCCGGCAAACAACCCTGTGTTCATTTTTCGTTTTTCCATTATTATATCTCCTTTTCTTTTTTATGTATCAACTGTTCTCCGTACCATCCACCCTGCGGGCCGGTGAACCCCGCCAGCAACTGTTGCCTGCCAGCGTTTCTCCCTTCATTACCAGGGAAAGCGCATCCAGAACAACCGCATCCTCCAGGGCGGCGTCATACAAAATCACCGCCCTTGGCCCGATGCTGCACCGATTGCCGATCTGCAGCCGGGACATCTTCATTACCCGATCCTCAAAGAGATGGGTCTGCAGAGAGCAGGCCTGACCTATGGCGCAGTCATCCCCCACCTTCACCAGATCAAACTCGGTAAGAAATGTGGTCTCGAGATAACAACGTCTGCCGATGCGGGCTCCGAAAAGACGGAGAACCGGCGCCATGAACGGTGTGCCGGTCAACCGGGCCAGCAGCCAGGGAACGACAACGTTTTCATACAGGGCCGTCACCAGCTCACTGCGCCAGACAAAGGAAGACCACATGGGCCTGACCCGGGGTCGGTAACAGCCGATGAGCAGCCATTTGCCTGCAGCCACCAGCAGGGTCAATACAAGTCCGGATGCCAGGCCCGCCAGGGATATAACCAGGGCGGCGGCCAGAAGATTTATGGTAAGGAGCGAGGCAACGGCAACCTGCAGAAGCAGTACCAGGGCGGTAAATCCCAGGGTCGTGGGCAGGATGACTCGAAAGAACTCGTAACAAAGACGCCTCAGATACAGACCCCTGGTAGGTCGATAGGTGAGTTGCTCCGGAAAAGAACGGCTCTGTTCCCGCTCGGGAAAGAAGAGGGGCGGCGATCCCAGCCAGGTGGTGTCGGCGTCCACCTCCGATCCCGGCGGCACGGACAGCACCCCGATCAGGGAATTTTCCCCCACGATGGTTCCGCCCGGTACAAAGGCCGCATTACCGACAAAGGAGCGGCAGCCGATCCGAACCGGTTCCAGGGTAAACCTTCCATGGGCAATGGCCAACGGCCCCACATGGGCGATATCGGCAAGGAACGACTCGTCACCAATCGCCAGCAGATCAGGGGTGACATGGGAAATAGTTGAAATCTCGGCCAGCCGGCCGATACGTGCGCCCATTGCCCGGAGAAACGGCGCCAGATAGAGGGTTGCGTACAGGGAGTTGCACATCCCCAGGCTCATACCCATGAGGGCGTCCACAAACCACTTGCGCAGATACACCATGGACATAACCGGATAGTTTCCTGGACGGGTCCGGGGCATAACCATCTTTTTCACCAGAACAATCAGGGAATGCAAGCCGACAATAAAGAAAACAGCGGCCAGGGGCGTACTTATGAACAGGCTCATATTGCCGATCCACAGGTAACCTAAAGAGAGGATTAGGACGGCAGGCAACATGGCCAGGCCGGGTACCATCCCAAGTATCGGTATCAGGAAAATAAACAGAACACACCATTGTATGGAAGCCGTACCCGGTTGCCGACCCTTGCCGCTTTGCTCCGGCAAAGGACGGTTATCCGGTTTTGCCGGAGACCCGGAAACCGAAACCCGGGGCGCTATGCGCTGACCTGCTGCCAGCAGTGACTGATCCCCGAGACATGCCCCATCTTCCAGAACGCTGCCGGGCATGAGCACCGCATTGGAGCCGACCACGCATCCCTTGCCAATGGTTACCGGCTCGACGAAAATCCGGTTACCAAGCACCTGGTAACAGAAGATATGAGTGCCGGTGTTGATGGCAGCATTATCACCTATGCGCACCAGATCCGGAATATGGAAAAGGGGTGAGGCAATGACTGCATTTCTGCCGATCCGGGCACCAAGAAGACGGAGATACCAGTTGAGCATGGGCGTTCCGGTAAAAACTGCAAGCGGCGCCATGGCCAGGGCCCGCTCAACGATCCAGAAGCGGAGGAAAAACCAGCCCCAGAGGGGATAGATGCCGGGCCGCACCCTGGCCAGCAGTATCCACTTGACTGCCAGGGGGACCAGCAGCGACAGAAACAGGGATACGACCATGGCAGCGGCGGTAAATCCAAAAAGCAGAAGATAGTCGGGTCGGCTCCAGTCGATGGTTACCAGCATCCGCCGGAAAATGGCCAGACCGGGGAGGGCCGTGACGATGCCTATGAGCAACAAAGACACCAGTTGCCCAATCCCGCAGAGCCACACTTTGTTTTCGGCCATGGGCGCGGCCGGGGTTCCCGCTGCCTGCTTGTCGGGCCGTGCCGGTTGCCGTTTCTGTTGCCGCCCAATATGGCGGGCCAGCTCCCGGATGGTGGGATAGCGGTAGCAGTCGCCCAGACCTAGGGATGCCATGGTCGGATCCTGCCGCAGGGTGGAAACCAGACGGGCAACGATCAGGGAATGGGCGCCCAGATCAAGAAAAAGATCATCGGTTACCGAAACCGTATCCATACCCAGCAGAAGGCCCAGTTCTCTAACAATCCGGCGTTCAATATCGGTCTTCGGCGCTTCATAATCGCCCCCGGCAATGCCCAGACGTGAACCCGACGGCGCGGGCAGAGCGTTTCGGTCGATCTTGCCGTTTGCCAACAGGGGAATGGCCGACATCTCCTCAACAAAGGCGGGCACCATATAGGGCGGCAGCCTATCCCGCAGCCGTCGGCCCAACAACTGCAGGTCGAGCTGAGATACGTCCGAATGCAGCTCACAGTAGGCCACCAGCTCCGTATTGTCTTCGCTCACCTGATACGGAGCCACCGCAACCTTCCGGATCTCGTCCGACTCCAGAATAACCGACTCAATTTCCGCAAGCTCAATCCGGTAACCGCGGATCTTGACCTGGGTATCGATGCGGCCGAGATACTCAATTTCACCATCCTTCCCGACACGTCCCAGATCGCCGGTACGATAAATACGGCCTGACGGATTATCCGGCGTGTTGAAGGTATCAGGAATAAAGGCCTGCCTGGTCTTTGCCGGCAGGTTGATATATTCCCGGGCCAGCCCGAGACCGGCGATACAGATCTCGCCGGTCTCGCCGTCGGCAACCGGGCGCCCTGCATCATCCAGGATATAAATGGTATAGGAGGGCATGGGACGACCGATGGTCACCGGCTTGCCGGGATAAAGTTCTCCCCAGATGGCGGTGACCGTGGCCTCGGTGGGTCCGTAAGTGTTGAGCATGCGACGTTCCGGCCCGGCCCAACGTTCCACCAGGTGCTGCGGGCAGGCCTCACCACCAACAATCAGGGTGCGCAGGGTCGGAATATCCCGGTCAATGGTGGCAAGCAGGGTGGGGACACAACAAAAAACGGTAACCTCATTTTCAATGAGAAAGTCGGCAAGACCTGAACCCAGTTTCCGTTCATCATTGGGTCCTGCAACCAGAGTAGCCCCCCGCAGTAATCCGGGCCAGAT
>JALSNC010000052.1 GCA_026987195.1 Desulfobulbaceae bacterium
TGTCATAGCCGTAAAATGACAGCCCGTGGCGGTCGGCAACGAGCGCCAGGAAAAAGTAGAGCCGGAGTTCGTGCCGGCTCAAGGGGTCCAGAATCCGGCCCTGAGAAACCGATGCTCGATAAAGGCAAAGCTGCCTTCGATCTTCCGCTGTCGTGTCGGCAGGATGGACGCCTGGTTCCCCGGAGCCAGGCCGTTCAGCTCTCCGCTTGCGCCAGTAGTCGGAATTGCGCTGCCGCCAGCTTCACTGCGCCTGACGCTGGTTGGCCTGGTAATCATGGTCGGTGGTCATTTTGGCCTGCTGCATCGTCGTTTCCGTTCCCGCTGGCAGGCGGCATGGCCACAATAGCTCTGATTTTTGACGCGGGGGTTGGCAGGTGACTTGCGACAACAGCATGAACAAGTAAATATCCGAACCATGGCGCTTCCCTCCTCATGGAGAGCCTGGCCAAGATCAGATGTTCGCGACAGGGAAAGAAAAATAATTAGAGGAATGGAGATGCAGGAAGAAGCGACAGCTTCGATAAGCTGATAATGACAAGAAACGAGAAGAAAATGAAAAAAGAAGACGAGGTGGCCGAAACAAGACCGTTGACGGTGGCTGACTTTCTCGCCGTTGATTTTGGCCTACTTTCTGGTCGGTGGCAATACTAATCCATGCCATACGTCGAGGAGACAAAATTTCGCCAGGGTCAAGGGAGCCATTCGGGATTCTGCATTAAAGATTCCCGGTCGTCAGGAAGAATGCAGAAAGTTGTGCAAATCGGGAATCAAAGGTTGCAACTTGCACAATACCCTGGTATCTTAGCGGCATGATTACACGTGACATGGCAAAAGAATTGATCCAATGCGCCGCGGAGTATCCCGTGGTCACCATCCTGGGCCCTCGTCAATCGGGCAAGACCACCCTGGTCCGGATGACGTTTCAGGGAAAAAACTACTTTTCCCTGGAGGACCCGGACATCAGGCTCGCGGCCGAAGCAGATCCCCGGGGCTTCTTGAGCCAGATGGCGGGAGGCGGCATCCTGGACGAGGTGCAGAGGCTCCCGGTCCTGCTTTCATATATCCAGGGGATCGTGGACAAGACCGGCCAATCGGGGCAGTTCATTCTGACCGGGAGTCATCAGCCCATGCTGCATGGGGCCATCAGCCAGTCGCTGGCCGGCCGCACCGCCATGTTGACCCTGTGGCCTTTTTCCGTGTCCGAACTACGCCACTACAAACCGTCGTGGAGTCCCTTCGAACTGATTGTCAGGGGATGTTTTCCCCGGCTCCACGAAGAAAATCTGGACTCCCGACGGTTCTATAACGGTTATATCCAGACCTATGTCGAACGTGATGTGCGCGCCCTGATCCAGTTGCGGGATCTCACGCAATTTCAGCAGTTTCTCACTCTGCTTGCGGGGCGGGTGGGCCAGGTCGTCAACCTCGCGTCCCTTTCAAACGATGTGGGCGTGTCCTCCAAGACAATTCGGAACTGGCTCTCCGTGCTGAAAGCCTCTTACATCGTTTTCGAACTGCCGCCTTTTTTCGAGAACATCCGTAAGCGTGTCATCAAGTCACCCAAGATATACTTCACGGACACCGGACTCGTCGCTTTCCTGCTGGGTATCCATACGGAACAACAGGCGCTCCGCGACCCCCTGCGCGGCGGTCTCTACGAGAACCTCGTGATTACGGAAATCGTCAAGGGTGCACTTAACAGGGGAATCAGGCCGGAGGTCTATTTCTTCCGCGACTCTCATGGCAACGAGGTCGATCTCCTGATCCGGGAGAAAGGAAAACTCTTCCCGGTTGAGATCAAGTCCGCCGCGACCTTTTCCACCGATTTCGTGAAAGGGTTGGAGAAGTTCCGGACTATTGCGGGCGATCGTGTCGCTGCAGGGGCGGTTCTGTACAATGGGGACCAGAAATTTGCTGTCCGTGGAGTGCGTATTTTCAACCCGCTCCGCGCCCTTGACATCTGGGAGACCTTGACCTCAGCCCATGGGCAGAAGACGGACTAACTGAAGTTTCCCCAAAATGGTTCACGCCGCCATCCGCAGCAGCGCGGCGACAACGGAATTATCCGCTGGTTTGCCGGGCGGCGGCAAAGTATTGCAAAATCATCGGACAAAGCATCCTTGGCGATGCTTCGTGTGACGTCGGAGAAGGCCAAATGCTTACGGCCCTGGACCGCGTGCCTCCTGGTCGGCGTTTTCTCCAACCTGCAGGCGTAGATCCAGGTGATGGTGGTGGCCATCATACAAAAATCAGCCTCCTCGCCGTTGATTTTGGCCTACTTTCTGGTCGGTGGTAATAGTTACAGGGACTCCAACCCTGCGACATGCGGGCCAGATGCAGCCAGGAGGGTCTCCATGTCTGGTACTTTTCTCTTTGTCCATGTCAACGAATGGGCCGGCTGGCAGAGCCCGGACACCATTCCCATCTCCCAGGGCTATATCCTCGCCCGCCTGAAGCAGGAAGGATACGAGGGCCGTATCCTCGGCGACTACCAGGACCGGCCCCTGGAACCCGGGGTGTTCAAGCGTGCCCTGCAGGAGCTCCGGCCGCATGTCATCGGCTTTTCCGTCTACCAGGAAAATATCGACAAGGTCCGGCTGTGGGCCTGTTTCGCCAAGCGGTTCGACCCGGAAATCACCGTTGTCCTCGGCGGCCCCCAGGTCACCTTCATGCCCGGTCAGGCCCTGCTGCAGATGCAGGAGGCGGACATCCTCTGCCGGGGTGACGGCGAGACCGTGATGGCGGCGCTGGCCCGCGCCCTGGAGAGCGGCGCGCCCCTGGCCGGGATAGAGGGCCTCTGTTTCCGGGAGGGCAATGGCGTTGCCGATACCGGCCGGCAGCCGGGTTCGGGCTCCCTGGACGAACTGCCCTCCCCCTACCTGGACGGCACCCTTGACTGCCGCGGCAAGGACAGGGCCATCCTGCTTTCCTCCCGCGGCTGCACCTCGACCTGCACCTTCTGCTATACACCCCGGGCCAATGGCCGGCAGGTCCGCTTCCACTCCGTCGACCGGGTGATCGAGGAGATGCGCTGCCTGCACGAGCGGGATGGCATCAGTGACTTCTGGTTCGCCGACCCCAACTTTGCCTGGTCCCGTGACCGGCTGGAACAGGTTCTCCATGCCATCATCGCAAAGGCGCCCTGGGCCACCTTCTGGTGCCAGACCCGCTATAACCTGGTCGATGCCGACCTGCTGGCCCTGCTCCGTGAGGCCGGGGCCCATACCATCGCCTTCGGCCTGGAATCCGCTGATCCGGCAACCCTGGCCAGGATAAAGAAAGGGCTTGATCCGGACGGCATCTCCAGGGCCATCCGCCTGACCATGGAGGCCGGCATGGATGTCGAGCTGTTCACCCTCTACGGCCTGCCCGGAGAGACGCCCGACGATGCCCGCAAGACCCTGGATTTCGTGCGCCGCCATGACGTGACCATCAGCGGCAACTCCATCTCTCAGCAGCTCCATCTCTTTTTCGGTACCCCCATTGCCGATGATCCGGCCGGCCACGGCATCATCCCCCTGCCGCGGACCCGGCCCCTCTATCTGAGTGTCGGCCGTGACTATCGCACCGGCACCATGAACGAGGAGGAGATCCGCCAGATGAGCCTGTTCTGGCGCCTGAACCGCCAGGACTTTGCCGACGACATCGCCGGTGGTGCCAACCTCTTCACCATTGCCGGCTTCATTACCCGCCACCATCACCTGCTGCGGGAGCGGCCCGAGGCCGACATGATGCTTGCCGCCATCTATCAGCAGCTCGACGAGCCCCGAGCTGCGGCCGCCTGCCTGCGCCGCCTGCGGGACAACTTCGCCGACCGGCCCGAGGTGGCCGCCTTTCTCGGCAGGCCCTTTACCTGTTACCGCAGCCGACGCCGGGCCGTGGCCCGCCGCGGCTGCAGGATCATCTTCGACTGCCGCGGCCTGCTCGCCGGTGAGGTGGTGCCGGAGACCGAATGTTTCTACGAGATGGCAACCCTGGGCGACAGCTCCCTGCTGCCCGATTTCGAACAGGGAATGGAGGGGGTGAAGGCCGGCGGACTGACCCAGTTCATGGTGCGTTTTCCCGATGACTATGGTAACAGGAAACTGGCCGGCCGCAGGCTCTCCTTCCATGTCTTTCTCCACCAGGTGCTGGAGAGCGTGGAGTTCCGTGATCCCGAAGAGATCGAACAAAAGGCGCCCCGCAACATGTACCGTTTCGACGACCTGTTCAACCTCAGGAAACACAACGAGAACCTCTACTACATGGTGCTCCGGGACTCGGTACTCCACAGCTACACCGGTAACCTGCCCCATATGATGGCCCTGTTCAACTACTATCTGAAACTGGGATTCACGGAAAAGGCCCTGGATCTTGCCGCCGATCTTCCCGACGAGGTCTCGGTGATGGGCCACGTGGGCCGGGTACTGCTGGCCAACGGCCTGGCAGAAGAGGCCCTGGTGTATCTGCGGCGGGCCGCCGACACCAGCGCGGAGATGGAGAACCAGCGGCTCAAGGCGCACATGGCCCTGGGCCAGTGGGAGGAGGCGGAGAGGATCGGCGCCGACCCCAGGCTGGCCACCAGCCTGCAGACCATGCACCTGCGGGTCCGGCTCGCGGCCCTGCAGGGTCTGCCAGTGGAGGAATACCTGCACCGGATGGACACCTTTCTCGACAGCCAGGTGAAGATGATGATGGCCAGGGCATAGAGAATGAGACCCCGTCAATCACTGTATACCATCCTGCTCCTCTGCTCTCTTTTCATCACTGTCCCTGCCGCGGGCCGGGAGGTCGATGGCGTCACTCTGCCTGAATCCATCGACCTGGCAGGCCACCACCTGCTCCTCAATGGCGCCGGTGTCCGCAGCAAGTACCTGCTCGACATCTATGTCGGCGCCCTCTACCTGGACCACCGGCAGGACAACGGCGCGGCAATAGCGGCCGCCGATGCGCCCATGCTGATGCGCATGCACTTTCTCTTTGACGGTGTTCCACCGGAACGGCTGCGCAGGGGCTGGATGAAGGGGCTGAAAAAGAGGGCGCCCCATGCGGACGCGGAGCTGGAGAGGGCCATGCGGCAGTTCTGCGACCTGTTCACGGTCCGGGTGCGCCGGCACGATGTCTATGATGTGGCCTGGCTGCCCGGACGCGGCCTGGAGGTCAGCTTCAACGGCCACCTGCTGGCCGCCATCGACAGCCTGCCCCTGAAACGGGCCCTGTTCGCCATCTGGCTGGGCGATCCACCCGGTGATCCGGACCTGAAGCGCGGGCTGCTCGGCCCGTAAGACAAACCGCCCTGCCGGGCCCGTGGCAGCCGCTCACAGGCCGAGATGGCGCCGTGCCCTGCCCATGGCCATGAGCGGGAAATAGTGGCGGTAGAGATTGTAGTTGAGCATGAAGCCGCGGGACAGCTCACGGCCCTGGTCGATGCGTTCCGCGGCCCGGTGCAGGTTCACCCGCTCTCCCACCCCGTAGCCGGGAAAACCGGTGCCGGTGTACCAGGGTTCGTCCCAGGTGCCGTCGGCGCGCTGGCTGGCCAGGAGATAGGCAAGCCCCTGCCGGATATGGTCGTCAAAGGCGTGGCTGTCCACGGCGCACAGCGCCATGATGGCCCAGCCGGTCTGCGAGGCGGTTGAGGGCCCCCGGCCACGGAGCTGATCGTCCATGTAGGAGCCGCAGCTCTCGCCCCAGCCCCCATCCTCGTTCTGATGGCGGGCGAGCCACTGCGCCGCCCTGAGAACATGGTCCGCGCCCATGTCCTCGCCCACCGCGGCCAGGGCCGGCAGGACCGCGGCTGTGCCGTAGATATAGTTCACGCCCCAGCGGCCGAACCAGGGGCCGTCCGGCTCCTGCTCGCTGCGCATGTAGCGGCAGGCCCTGGCCACCACCGGGTCATCCAGGGTCCGGCCATAGAGGCCCAGGGCCTCCACCACGTGCCCGGTGACATCGACGCTGGGCGGATCAAGGAGCTCGCCGAAATCGGCAAACGGGATCAGGGTCAGGAAACGGCCGGTATTGTCCCGGTCAAAGGCGGCCCAGCCGCCGTTGGGATTCTGCATGGCCAGCAGCCAGGGGATGGCCCGCTCCACCGCGGCCCTCATCTCCTCCCGCAGTGTCGGCCTGGTCATCAGCGGCAGCAGCCGGAGAAGAACGATCACGGCCACGGCGGTATCGTCCACGTCCGGGTAGTGGTCGTTTTCGAACTCGAACGCCCAGCCGCCCGGTTCCACGTCCCGGACAAAGACCTGCCAGTCACCGCCCACCAGGACCTGCTTGCGCAGCAGGTAGCGGACCGCCTGTTCCGCGGCGGCCAGGCTCTCCCCGGGCATGCCGCAGTCGAGCAGGGCGAGGAGAGCGAGCACCGTATCCCAGATCGGCGACTCGCTGGGCTGCAGATAGATACCGCCATCCCGCTCATAGGACCAGTGGAGATTGAAACCATTGAGACCGGCGGCGAGCACCGGGTGATGGAGGGGATAGCCCTCGGCATGCAGCGCCATGAGCGAATAGATCCAGGGCGGCTGGATACCGCCCCAGGCACCGTCCGCGTCCTGGTGACGGATGATCCACTCGCGGCACCTGCCGATGGCCTGTTCCCGCAGCGGCTGCCAGGGCGCCCCTGCATAGCTGTTGAGCAGCCGGTCGGTGAGGAGAAAAAATCGCTCCCAGGAGAACAGCCCCTGTCTGCGCGGCAGCCGGAAGTCGAAACTGTCACGGCCGCAGGGAAAGAGTTCGTCCAGGCGGCGTTCCGGCGGCAGCGGCCGTACCGGCCGGCGGGCGGTGAGAATGGCGAGCGGCAGCATGGTGGCCCGGGCCCAGGTGGCGAACCGGTAGATATTGAACGGCGCCCGGGCGGGAATAAAAAAGATCTCCGGCGGCAGGGCCGGGGTGTGTTCCCAGGGCCATTCGCCGAGCAGGGCCAGCCAGTAGCGGGTAAAGACCCTGATCCCGGCAAGGCCGCCGTTGTCCAGGATCCACTGCCGTGCCCGGGCCAGGGGACCGGAGTCCGGATCAAGGCCGGCGGCGCGCAGGGCGGCGTAGGACTCCACCGTGGTGTTGATGTCACCGGTGGGGGCCCGGTAATAGACCTCCCAGGAGCCGTCGTCGCGCTGTTCGTTGAGGATGGCCCGGACCACGCCCTCATACTTGGGATCGTCCTTGATGCCCATGATATGCATGGCCAGGATCCACTCCGCCTCCATGCAGGAATTGGACTGCAGCCGGCCGACCCAGAATCCCGCCGGATCCTGGTCCCCGAGCAGCCAGTGGATCGCCTTTTCCATGCCCCTGACCAGTGACTGTTGTTCCATCTGCGGCGATGCTGTAGACTTGTCGGACACACCGCCCTTCCATGGACGTCAACGTGTCGGCCTTTTCAGGTGGTTGCCCATGGCGGTGCACTATTCCCCATGGACAATACAAAATGCTGGGATATTTCCAACAATGGTGAACGGTTCCACAGGCAGATACCGCGGGAAGCGGACCGGCCACCGGCCCGCAACCGACATGAGCGGACCTGCGCCCCACAGCCGTCCTCCCGCCCTGCTCATTCTCACGGCCCTGGCCGTGGAGGCGGCGGCGCTCGGCAACAGCCGTCTTCCGGCAACCGCGACGCCCGAAGCGGAGCAGGTACGGATCGTCCAGTGCGGTGTCGGCTGCCAGGCCGTGCTGACGGCCGCCCACCGACATCTGCCCGGCTGCGTCATTGTCGGCAGCATGGGAATCTCGGGCGGACTTTCGCCGGACCTGCAACCGGGCACCATTGTCCTTGGCGAACGGATTCTCGGCCGTCATCCCGCCATGGGGTCCGCCTGGCCCTGTGACCCCGGCCTGGTTGACCTGCTGGAAGACCGGCTGCACCGCCACCACATCCCATGCCACCGCGGCCCCCTGCTCTGCGTTGCCGATCCCCTGCTCACGCCGGCGGAGAAAACGACAGCCCTTCGGCGGACAGGGGCCCTGGCCGTGGACATGGAAAGCGCGGCCGCTGCCCGGGCGGCGCAGGACGCAGGCCTGCCCTTTTTCAGCCTGCGGGTGATCTGCGATCCGGCCGGCCGGCGGCTGGCGCCGGAACTGCTGGCCGGTGTCGACCTGCAGGGCAACAGCCGTCCCGGCCGCCTCCTGGAGCAGCTTCTGCGTCGTCCCTGGCTGCTGCCCCGGCTCCTGGCCATGGTTCGGGATTTTTCTCTGGCCCGCAGATCCCTGCGCCGCTCGTGGCGTATCCTCCGCGATCCCCTTGCCGCCCGTGCCTCAACGACCCGGGCCGCGGAGCGCGACCCGCAGCGCCTGCAGCGGGTGACGCACGGTCTCGAGCACGGCTGAGGGCTCAAATCCACAGTGGACCATGCAGTCGGCACAGCGCGGGTCGCGGCCGACACCGTAACGGTCCCAGTCCGTCTCCTCCATCAGCTCCCTGAAACTCCCGGCATAGCCGTCGGCCAGCAGGTAACAGGGCCGCTGCCACCCCTGCAGGGTCCGGGTGGGGTTGCCCCACGGGGTACAGGTCAGCTCGCGGTTGCCGGCCAGAAAATCGAGATAGAGCCCGGAATGGTTGAAGGTCCACTCCGGCCTGGCCCTGCGCAGAATCTGCCGGAACAGCTCCTTTGTTCCCTCGCGGCCGAGAAAGCTGTCCTGGTCGTCGGCGTTTTCATAGTTGAAACCGGCGGCCACGGTCATGGCCTCCACCCCCAGCGAGGAAAGATGATCGAAGAGAAGAGCGGCATCCTCCACGGTCTGCCCCTTGAAAAAGGTGGTATTGGTGGTGACCCGGAAACCGGCGGCCACCAGCCTGCGGATGGCTGCCGTGGCCCTGGCAAAGGCGCCTTCCAGGCAGACAGCGGCATCATGCCGTTCGGCCAGGCCGTCGAAGTGGATATTGAAGGTCAGGTACGGACTGGGCGTGAACCCTTCCAGCTTGCGCTCGATGAGCAGGCCGTTGGTGCAGAGATAGACAAACCGCCTGCGCCGCACCAGTTGGCCGACGATGGTATGGATCTGCGGATGGAGCAGCGGCTCGCCGCCGGCAATGGTCACCACCGGCGCGCCGCATTCCTCGGCCGCGCCCACGCACTCGTCAACGGTAAGCATCTGCTCCAGCAGCTCGCGGGGCTGATTGATCTTGCCGCAGCCCTTGCAGTGCAGGTTGCAGAGAAAAAGCGGCTCGAGCATAAGGACCAGGGGGAACCTGTCTGACCTGCGGAGCAGCCGACCGATGATGTACGCACCGATGCGCCGTTTCTGTACTGCGGGAATACCCATGATGGTACCTGTACTGACGGGAAATGTGGTAAAAGTTCAGCAGCACGCCATCTGCACGCGCTCGCGGCTGGCCGCATAGCGGCGGACTATAGCGGCCAGCCCCGATCACGCACAGCTGACGCACTGCTGAACTTTTACCAAAAGTATTGCTGTTTTTCGAGTAGTTGCTGATAGCGGTGAACTGTTACGAAATGGGGAGTTAACCGGCCCGGGATGACGTCTTTTCCGGCGATGACTGGCCGCCCCTGACCAGGCGCATCTTGTCCAGGTCCACGGGCCGGTTCTCGGGGTACCAGCGGGGGTCCATGAACCTGCGGATCGCCTCTTCCAGGACATCCAGGGGCACATTGGTATCCAGGCAGGGGCCATGGGGCCGGAAATTGAGTACCCCGAACACCGGCAGTGGATAGGTATCCTGGATACCGCTGGCCAGGTCACGCTCGCAGGCCACGGCCAGGATCATCTTCGGCCGGCGCTGGACCACGATCCGCCGGGCGATGGTGCCGCCGGTGGCGATGGCAAGATGGATGCCGTAGCGCTCGCTGAGACCGATGAGGCTGTCGATGGGGCACTTGCCGCACCGCTTGCAGTTGTGGATGGAATAGGTGAGGCGCATCTTGCAGCGGGAGTTCTGCAGGCAGTGCGGCATCAGCAGCAGCAGCTCGCCGGGCTTGAACCGCTTGTCGGTGCTGCCCACCAGGTCGTTGTTGACCTTGACAAAGGAGGAACGGACCCGGTCCTTGGGGATGCGCAGCAGCTTGCCCACCAGGATCATGAGCGGCAGGAAAAGCTTGATGGTCAGACCCCGCATCCTGGAAAAGAGCAGGAGGGATCGGCCGAACAGGATATTGAGCACCAGACCCACCGTGGCCCAGATCACCAGCAGGATCAGGCTGCCCACCAGGACACTGAAGATATAGGGCGCCCAGGGATGGATGTTGCGCAGGCCGATGATCGGCAGGATCAGGACCAGCAGCAGAAAGAGGATGACAGCGGTGCCGGCGGTGGCCACGAGGCCGATGAAGAGCCGCTTCTTGGCCCTGCCCGCCTCCTGGTCCTCCCGGTCGAACTCCTGGACCGTGGTGAGTTTGAGTTCTTTCATCGTTCAGCTTTCCTGAAGAGCGAAATCCGGCAGTTCCGGCAGTTTGAACCTGGTGTTTTCCTCCGGCCCGTCCATCTCCCGGACCGTGGACGGCTGCCGCTCCTGCAGCCAGCGGACGACCTCCCTCACCAGGATCTCGGGCGCCGATGCGCCGGCGGTGATCCCCACCCGGGTCACGCCGTCCAGCCATGCCGGCATGATCTCCTGCCAGGAATCGATGAGGTGGGCGCGTACGCCCTGCTTTTCCGCGACCTCGCGCAGCCGGTTGGAGTTGGAGCTGTTCCTGGAGCCCACCACCAGGAACAGGTCGACCTGGCCGGCCAGTTCACGGACAGCGGACTGCCGACTCTGGGTGGCGTAACAGATGTCGGTCCGCTCCGGAATATCGATTTCCGGAAACTTCTCCTTGACCAGAGTGATCAGGCGGGAGGCATCGTCCATGCTGAGGGTGGTCTGGGTCACATAGCCCACCCGGCCAGGATCCGTGACCCGGAGTTCCACCACGTCGTTTTCACCCGAAATGACATGGACCCGGCCCACGGCCCGGCCGCAGGTGCCCTCCACCTCGGGGTGGTGACGGTGGCCGATTATGAGGACGTCGTAGCCAATCTTGTTGAGCCTGGCCACCCGACGGTGTACCCTTGTCACCAGTGGACAGGTGGCGTCGATGACATGCAGGCCCAGCTCGCTGGCCCGTTCCTCCACCGCCCTGGCCACCCCGTGGGCGCTGAAGATGGTGACCGAACCGGTGGGAATGTCGTCAAGGGACTTGACAAAGACTGCGCCCTTTTCGGCAAGGCTGCTGACCACATGGGTATTATGGACTATCTCGTGCAGGACATAGACCGGGGCCCCGTAACGGGCGAGCGCCTCGTTGACAATATCGATGGCCCGGTTGACCCCGGCACAGAATCCGCGCGGCCTGGCAAGAATTATCTCCATGGTTTTTCCTTACTTCTCCTGATCCTTCCGACTTTCCCGGCGCCTGCCGGGCACAATGGTCTAAACGTCACTCCTCACGGGCTAACCAACCATCGGTTTTCTCGACCACAATGCTGTAAGCGCTCTCAGGGGCCGCAGATTTGTGCAGGCGTGCCTGACCGCTATAGCCTACCTATGCGGGCAGGCACGACCGTGCAAAGATGCGGTTCCTGTGAGCGCTTACGTGTAAACGTATCGGCCTTTCAAGGGAGTTGCCGACAGAGGTGAACCGTTACCCACTGCCCATGTTCATCTCTCCCTGCAGCAGGATGCCGGCTGCAGGCCCCTGTGTCCGGTCCCGGACCGGCGACAGAAACTGAGAATCATTCTGCTCATGTACTCCATACATACCAAGATTGGTATAAAAAAATCATAACAGGACTCCTGCCATGAAACACCGTCTTTTTTTTCTCGTC
Source organism: Desulfobulbaceae bacterium (assembly GCA_026987195.1). GTDB lineage: Bacteria > Desulfobacterota > Desulfobulbia > Desulfobulbales > Desulfobulbaceae > DRKI01. The sequence goes on from JALSNC010000052.1 coordinate 11,737, forward strand.
TGTTTTCTCTCCCTGCTCGCAGCCACCCCCTGCACGGCCGCACGGACCCCGGACCCCGGGGATGCGGTCAGGGTCATCGAGACCCTGAATGCCGCCCTGCTCACCTGCATGAAAAAGGGGGAGGAACTCGGCTTCAAGGGTCGCTATGATCTGCTGGAGCCGGTGATGCGGGACTCGTTCTTCTATGAGTTCATGGTCAGGAAATCCACCGGCTCCGCCTGGAAAAAACTGACCCCCACACAACAGAAGGAGCTGCTCGGCAAGTACATCACCTGGTCCGTGGGCACCTATGCCGGGCGATTTGGCCGCTACCGGGGCCAGCAGTTCACCATAGTCGACAGCCGCCCCTTCCGCGAGCGTTACATGAAGGTGACCAGCCGCATAACCCGGCCGGAAAAAAAACCGCGCGACCTCACCTATCTGCTTGTCCCCCACCAGGGTCGATGGCAGATCATCGACATCCGGGTGGAGGGGGTCAGCCAGCTCTCCCAGACCAGGTCCCAGTTCAGGTCGGTGCTCAAGAAAGAAGGCATCGAGGGCCTGCTCAGGATCCTGGACGACAAGATCCGCAAACTCGAATCCGGACAATGAGCCGGTCCCATATCCGGGATCACGGCTTTTTTCTCTCCTTTCCGCCACTCGCAAACGGCCCATACAGTTCCAGCCAGGCCGGCAGGACGATCAGGGTACAGACGATCATCAGGGTGACGCTCAAGGTCAGCAGCTTCCCCATGCTGGCTGTGCCCGCGTGGTGCATGAAGGAGAGGGTGCCGAAACTCATCACCGTGGTCAGTGAACTGAAGAGCACGGCCCGGGCAGTACTGGTCTCCAGGACATGGACGAGACGACCGTGCACCTCCCTGACCCGGTGCAGGACGTGGATTCCGGCATCCACGCCGATACCCAGCAGCAGGGGAACGACGATGATATTGGCGAAATTGAAGGGAATATCCAGGAGCACGGTGGCGGCAGCGGTATAGCACAGTGCCAGCACCAGCGGTGCCAGCACCAGCAGGACCTCGGTCATGCTGCGCATGGTCAGGCGGAGAAAAAGACCGATGAGGACAAAGGCCAGGACCGAGGCGTTGCGGAAGGCCCGGACAATGGTTTCGCCCGCCTTCAGGACGGTCACCGGCTGATCCGTGGCCCGGGGCGCGATGGCGGTGACAGCACTGACAAACTGTTCCAGGTTGTGCCGGTCCCGGAGATCCCGGCCGGGAAAGACCTGGACCCGGTAGTGGTGGTCGGCCGAGACATAACGGCTGACCAGGGGGGCCGGCAGCCGGGCCAGGGTAACCGGCTCCGCCTCCATCAGCCTGTTCAGGCGCCGGATCAGGGCCGCGAGATCAGGCAGCAGGGCCTGCTCGAGCCGGTCGAAGATCTCCTTTTCCCGTCCCGGCCCGGAAAGCTGTCCGCCGATGACACGTACACCGGAGGCCAGCCGGCCCATCGCCTCCCGCACCTGGCGCTCCAGCCCGCCGGCAGCCAACCGCTGCTCCAGGGCCCGATCCAGGGATATGAGCGCTGCCCGGTCCCGCTGGCAGCGATGCGGGTCCGGCTCCCTGTCCGCAGGCGGTGCCGACGGCATGCTCAGGGACATATCCTCGATCATGGCCAGTTTCTCCTCCTGGTCGGCCGGAACGAAATCATCGATGGTAATGGCGGCGCTGACCTCGGGCAATGCCTTCAGACGCGCGGCGAGCTGCCGCGCCTGGCGGTGGTCTGGAGCGAGGACCGAGATGGTCCAGGGCGTGGTCCGCTCCCCGGTAAAGAGCCGCATGGCGGCCCGCAGGGCCGGCGAGCCCTGGTCAGACATGTTGAAGGGGTTGGTGTCAAAGGTGATATGCGGCAGAAGAAACAGCGAAGCCAGCAGGGCCGCACCGGCCGTCGCAAGGATGGGGCGCGGATACCGGACCAGCAGCCGGGCAAAGGTTCCGCCCATGGCCAGGGGGAGGCTCTTTTGTCTCTTCTCCGGCAGTATGGCCATCAGCGCCGGCAGCACGGTAATGGATGCCAGGAAGATGAGGAACATGCCGGTGCCGGAGATGAGCCCCAGCTCCGAGGCACCCACATAGGCGGTGGGGACAAAGGCGTAGAACCCGATGGCCGTCGAGATGGCGCACAGGAGCAGGGTATTGCCGGTGGCGCTCACGGCCTCGGCAATGGCCTCCATGTGCGGCCGTCCGCCGATGAGCAGCTCCTTGTAGCGGAGAAAGATCTGGATGCCGTAATCGATGCCCAGGCCGATGAAAAGGACCACGAAGGTCACCGAGATCATGTTGAGCTGGCCCACCACCAGGATGGCGAAGGCAATGGTCCAGGCAAGGCCGGTCACCAGGGTGAAAAGTCCGGCCAGTACCAGGCGCAGCGACCCCAGGCCCAGGTAGAGAACGATGCCCACCAGGACAAAGGAGACGAGCGAGGCAATGGTGATGTCGCGGCGGACGCTGCGCAGGTCTTGCCAGTTGATCACCGGCTTGCCGGTAATATCGAGTTTGGTGTGGAAACGGTCGGCGAGCCGCAGGTCTTGTGCTGCCCGGCGGATGGCCAGCACCGCCCGCTTGGCCGGGTTGCCCCTGCCGCCGCTGGCCGGCTGCAGGAGGATAAACTGGCTCTCCGCCGCATGCAGACGGCCGGTCATGACCAGGGACTGCCAGTCCATATGCGCCTTTCTGCCGGCGCCGACCGCGGCAAACACCCCGGCCAGCCGATCGAAGAGCAGTGGCAACCCGCCACCTGCATCCAGGGCAACCTCTTTCTGCTCCACGATCCTGGTGAGCACGGAAAAGAGGCCGGACAGGGAGAAATCCCGGGACAACAATGCCAGGAAAGGCTGCATCTCCGCCAGTTTGTCCCCCAGCTCCTCCAGTTGGTCCACCCCGAGATAGAGCAGGCCGTTGCGGGCAAAGAAATCACCGCCGCCCGGTGCGTACACCGAACGGAAGACCCCGCCATCTGCCGCCAGGCGGAGGGCCAGCAGGTCCCTGGCCTGACGGGCCTGTTCCGGGGACGGGCCGCGCACCACCACGACCACGTTGTTCACCAGTTGCGGGAATTCCCGGTGGAACTCCCTCACGTCCTGACGAAAGGGGAGCTTCTCCGAGATCATCTCGGTGAGATCGGTGTTGATCCGGAAATTCACGGCAGTGAAATAGAGCAGGACCCCTGTGCCACAGAGGATCAGGACAAGGAGAAGAAGCCCGTGGCGCAGGACCCAGCGTACCCACCAGACCGGCAGGCAGGGTGTATCGGTTCGCAGGCATTTCAGCATACTGTCAGGATCCGCCGGAGGTTTTCTGTTCTTGTCGACGTCCGGCGGACGTTGTCAGCGCCCACCAGGCCAGGCCGGGCAGGCCGACCGCAAGTTCCCGGAACCGTTTGCCCAGGGCCAGGGCCATGACCTCCTGCGGCGCAAGGCCCAGCAGGGAGCCCGTGAGCAGAAGGCCGCCGTCCTGGACGCCGAGACCTCCGGGCACCACAAAGGCGGCGCTGCGAAAGGCGGTGCTGATGCTCTCCAGGATGATGGCCTGGGCCGGTGTCAGGGCGGCGCCGGAAAAATAAAAAAAGAGCCAGTTTTCCCCGGACTTGCTGATCCATCCCAGCAGGCGCCACAGCAGGCAGAGGAAGAGATGCGTCCTGCGGCCGTAGATGGCATTGATGGTGGTATCCAGGTCGCGGGCCGAGCTGACCAGGGTGGCGGATTGCTCTTCCTTCAGGATCCGGCCCACCTTGCCGGCTGCAAAACCGAACAGTCCCGCCTTCTGGCTCAGGAAAAAACAGCCGAGCACCGCCAGGCCCACGAGCAGGCCGATGAAGATCCCCGAGGTGTCCCGGCTGGCACCGGTCTCCCGCAGGAGCAGGGCCAGGCCGAGGAGGGTGAACAGGGCCTGGGTGAGCAGGCCGAGGGTGAAGTCCACCACCACGGTGCCGCCGGCCTCGCCGGCGCTCCGGTCGATCCTGCCGATCAGGCGGGCCCGGACCACATGCCCCCCCACCTGGGCCACGGGAAAAAGGGTATTGACCGACTCCGCCACCCAGCGGGCAAGGGCCAGGTCAATGAAGGGCGGCCTGGTCGTGCGGACAAAGAGCTGCCGCCAGCCCTGGGCATCGACAAGGATGGGAAAAACGCGATAGCCGGCCAGCCACAAGAGATTCCATCCCACCAGGGAGAAGACCGCAATGATCTCCCCGATCCCGGCCCGGGCCAGCAGCCAGGCGAGCAGACCGGCACCCAGGAGGGCGGCAATGCCGGTGGTGGCGCGAATTTTCCCTTGCATACGCTCTTCTTCCCTTGACGGCTCAGCGGATTACGGCCATATTCCCGACCACGGCCCCTCCGGGCCGATGCTGAACTTTGTAACAAAAGTGTTCCTCTTTTCAGGCCGTTGCCGATGGCGGTGAACCATTGGGCAATCAACGCCCCTGATTCCACCTTGCAAAGGCGGTACCATGTATCTCCACTACCCGACCCTGTTTACGCTCCTGCGGCTCTCCTTTTCAAGAAAATACTTTTCGCCGCGACATGCAACCCTGGTCCTCCTCTTCCTGGTCCCCTTCCTCCTCCTGCGTCTTTTTGTCTGGTCCATGCGCCTGCTGGACCATGTCTTCTTCCCCGGCTTCCGCAACCAGCCCCTGCGGGCGCCCCTCTACATCATCGGCAACCCGCGCAGCGGCACCACATTTAGCCACCGGCTGCTGGCCCTTGACGACCGGTTCGCCTGGTTCAAGCTCTACCACACCATCTTTCCGGCCATCACCTGCTACAGGCTCTTCGAGTGGAGCGCCGGCATCGACCGGCTGCTGGGCAGCCCGGGTCGCCGTCTGCTCAACATGATCAGCAACCGGGGGTTCCGGGGCTGGTCCACCATCCACAAAACAGGGCCGGAAAAGGCGGAGTCCGACGAGATGCTCTTCATGTACGCCATGCTCAGCCCCCTGCTCGGCCTGCTGTTCCCATTTTTCGACGAGATGGAGGCGGCTGTCTTTGTCGACCGTATGCCCCGGCGCGAGCGGAACCGGCTGATGGCCTACTACCGGAGCTGCCTGCAGCGGCATCTCTACGCCACAGGCCCGGACAAGATCCTGCTCCAGAAGGTGGCGCTCATCGCCGGCCGCCTGGATACCATCCATTCCCTGCTCCCGGACATGCGCATCGTCCACCTGGTCCGTCATCCCTATGAATCCATCCCCTCCCTGATCTCCATGTTCGAGGTGACCTGGAAGAGCCTCGCGCCCCGGGCCAGGAAAGACAACCGGGCCTGCCGGGAACTGGCCCACCTGATCTGCGACTACTACCTGCACCTGCATGAGCTGGAAAAAGGGTTTCCGCCGGACAGGCTGCTCAAGGTCCGCTACGAGGACCTTGTCGCTGACCCGAGGGCAACGGTGCACAGGATCTACCAGGCCCTGGGCATGGAGGTGGAGCCGGAATTCGATGCCCGGCTGATCGAGGAGACGGGCAGGGCCAGGAAGTACAAAAGCCGGCACCGCTATTCCCTTGAGCAGTACGGTCTGAGCCGGGAGGATATCCACCGGCGGCTGCACCCCATCTTCGAGGAATATGGTTTCCGGGACTAGCCCGCGGCCAGCCGTGCCCGGTGCCAGGCCACGGTGTCGCGGATGGATTCCTCCAGGGGCCGCGGCCGGTGCCCCAGGGCCTGCCAGGTCCAGGAACCGTCAAAGGCCATGGAACGGCGGCAGAGCCTGACCCCGGTGACAGAACTCTTCGGCCGGCCGCCGGTGACCCGGCAGACCGCCTCCTCCAGCCAGGCCCAGGCCAGGGCCACGATCCAGGGCACCCGGAAACGCGGGCAGGGCCGGCCGCTTTCCCGGCTCAACAGCTCGAAGAACTCGATGATCTTCAGGTTGTAGCCCGAGAGGATGTACCTGCGGCCCGGCCTGCCGCGCTCCGCGGCCCGGTGGTGCCAGACGGCCATGTCGCGGACATCGGCGAAATTGAGGGTGCAGTCGAGGTAGCCGGGAATCCTGCCCTGGAGAAAATCCGACACCATCCGTCCCGGCGGGGTCAGGTTCCGGTCGCCGGGGCCGATGGGCAGAGTGGGACAGACGACAATGGCGTCCATGCCGTCGGCCGCGGCCCGGAACACTGCCTGCTCGGCCAGGAACTTGGAGCGGCAGTAGGGCCCCAGCATGTCCTCCAGTCTGGGGCGGGCATCCTCGGTCACCGGCTGGTTGCCGCGGGTGGGTGCGAGGATGGACTCGGTGCTGGTGAAGACCAGCCTGGGCACCCGGGCCTCCCTGGCCGCGGCCAGGACCCTGCGGGTCCCCTGGTGGTTGAGCTTCTCAAAGACCGACGGGTCACGATCCCAGAGCATGGGGGTGGCGGCCAGGTGAAAGACCACCCGGCAGTCGGCCATGGCCCGGACCAGGGCCTGCCGGTCGAGGATGTCCCCCAGGACCATCTCCCGGGGCTGCAGCTCCAGGTCTCCGGGAAAAGGGGCCCGGTCAAAGACCCGGACGGTTTTTCCCTGCCTGAGCAGCTCTTCCACCAGGTGGCTGCCGATAAAACCGCTGCCGCCGAT
>JALSNC010000053.1 GCA_026987195.1 Desulfobulbaceae bacterium
ACCAAAGGATCAGTGCGGGATGTGTGTCGTTGGCGCCTCCGGCTGAAGACCGGCGGCTTTTAGCGGGTATAAATCTTGTATTTCTATCACGATCTGGTCAGAATTTCAAGAAAATCAGCAGAATTCTGCCAGGGAGAGATACAGGGAATCAACGACGGAGGAGGGTCCGCCGGTCACCAAGGACATGGAACAGCCAGTCATAGCCGAACCTGAGCAGCTCGCTGTCATCGGCGCTGATGCGCCTGCGCCGGTCGCGATCCAGGCGGAACATGGCAAGCAGGTTGTTTTTTTCCATGTACGCCCTGAAGTCGTCGATATTGTAGCAGACCATGAAGGCCATCTGCTGCCGGGGCCCTGCGGCTCCCTCGCCCTGCCAGGGGTTGGTGGCGAAGAACGCATCCACCTCGGCCCACAGGTCGTTGTGCAGGTTGTACTCATAGAGCTGCTGGTCCCGTTCCCACTGCCTGATGGTATAGGTCCGTTGTTCGTCGTGGCCCTTGCAGTACGGGTGATGGGTCATGAAATAGTGAACCCGGAGGCCTTCCCCGGTTCCGGTTCGCTCGACCCCCCGTTCCAGCGGATAGGTCCGGCAGGAGGAGGGCCGGTCACGGTAGACGGAACAACCGCTTCCGGTGAGAAAGGGACAGGGGAAGCCTTCACTCTCGGCCATATTGAGCATCAGGGCGGGGAAATAGGGATGGCTGCCGGCGGCGACCCTGGTGTGGCGGCGGAGAAACTCGGCGGAATGCAGGCCGAGGCGGTTCTTCAGACGGATGATGTCGTAGGGGTAGAGGTACATCTCCACCTTGTGGCAGCAGTGCAGATAGCAACTGACACCGGGATGGCAATGAAAGCGGAAGGGTTCGCTGCCAACCCGCGTCCGTCCCTCGGGCACCAGGATATCCGTGTCAACCTCACTCTTCATCGCCATCTCCATGGTACGGTTCCGCACAGCCGGACGATACCGGCAGGCCCGGGAGGCAGCGCAATTACCGCCTCCCGGGACCTGATTTTGTGATCAACCTTCATGCCCGCAGGAACGGGTACAGCCGGGGCACTGCTGAACTTTTACCAAAAGTGTCGGTCTTTTCAAGTGGTTGCCGATAGCGGTGAACTCATGCGCCGCAGGCGGCACGAAGACTTATGATTGATGGCGTCGCAACAAGTCCGATCTTCTGCGTTGTAGCGGGTACGGCCACTGCCCGACGTACTGCAGGTACGCCGCCGCTTGGCCGACACCGCTACGCCTTGTATATCGCACTTTGATGCTGAGCCATCTGTAGAGTGTGATGGGCTTTTTAGGAGTCCATCATGATTTCTGTCCTTCTGATTTTCTGACAAAAAAAGCCGGTATGACCCGCAGGGTCACACCAGCTTTCGATCCGCCGGACGGCAGAGCCGGATCAGGATGCCGGGAAAGGGACATGACCTGCAGCCCTATTCCTCTTCGCCGGCTGCCTCCTCGTAGGCCTCCTCATATCCGACCAGCTCGACAATAGCCATGGGCGCGGCATCTCCGGAACGGGTGCCGGTGCGGATGATCCTGGTGTATCCGCCCTGACGGTCGGCATACTGGGCACTGATCTCATCAAAGAGCTTGGCAACGATATCCCTGGAACGGATGTAGGCCAGGGCCTGTCTCCTGGCATGCAGATCGCCCCTCTTGCCCAGGGTGATCATCTTTTCCGCCATCCTCCTGGCCTCCTTGGCCTTGGGCACCGTGGTGACGATACGTTCATGCTCGAGGAGGGCGGTGACCATGTTCCGCAGCATCGCCTTCCGGTGTGCGGCCGTGCGGCCGAGTTTCCTGCCTGCTTTTCTGTGTCTCATTGTCCTGTCCTTGTCCTGAAATGCCCCGCGCTCCTGGCCTCCTGCCGGGCGGTTTTTCTCCGCCCCCGGCCCATGCCGACATGCGCCGTCTCCTTCTCCGACCCGGCGGCGACTCGTGTTCCCGTATCAGCGAAGGCTGACGGGCACCATCCCGGGCTGCTGTGGAGTGACTCCCGCTTTCGACAGCGGCCCGGCCTGCTGCCGGCCGGCAGGGGCTACTTTTCCTCTGTGGCCTCTTCCCGCTCGTTGGGCGGAATCCATCCCTTGTGCTTCATGCCCAGGGTCAGATCGTGCTCGGCAAGCAACGCCTTGATCTCGTTGAGCGACTTGCGGCCGAAGTTCTTGGTCTTGAGCATCTCGGCATCGCTCTTCTGCACCAGCTGGCCGATGTACTGGATCTGTGCATTCTTGAGGCAGTTGGCGGAACGGACCGAAAGCTCGAGATCTTCGACATTCTTGTCAAGAAACGGCGGGTAGGAGAGCTCGCCATCGTCGCCCTCTGGTTTCTCGGGTGCCTTGGCCTCCTCCTCATCAAAGTTGATGAAGATGGTCATCTGTTCCTTGAGGATCTTGGCCGCATAGGCAAGGGCATTTTCCGGGGTGACGCTGCCGTCGGTCTCGATCTCCATGGTCAGTCGGTCATAGTCGGTCTGCTGACCGACCCTGGCCTGGCTGACCACGTACTGAATTCGGACTATGGGCGAAAAAGCGGCATCAATGGGAATCACGCCGATGGGCTGATCCTCGCGCTTGTTCTGTTCGGCATGGACGTATCCCTTGCCCCACTGTACCTCAAGCTCGGCCCTGAAGGTGGTGTCACCGGTGATATGGCAGATGACCTGGTCAGGGTTCATGACCTCCACATGGCCGGCACCGTTGATATCACCTGCCGTGACCACGCCCTGTCCCGATTTCTCGATGACCACGGTCCGGGCATCCGGCCCGTTGAGCTTGAGGCGCACCTGTTTGAGATTGAGGATGATCTCTGCGACATCCTCATGAATCCCGTCAATGGTGGTGAACTCGTGCAGGGCATTGTCGATCCTCACCGAGGTTATGGCCGCTCCCCGGATGGAGGACAGGAGGATCCGCCGCAGCGAGTTGCCGATGGTGGCGGCAAAGCCGCGCTCAAAAGGCTGGCAGATAAACTTGCCGTACCGCTCGGTGTGGGTCTCCTTGTTGACCTCCAGCCGCTCCGGCGTGATGAGATCATGCCAGTTCTTGTAAAAGGGATTGTCGTCCCGAATTTCCTGTGCCATGCAGTACCTGACCTCTCTTGATTACTTGGAGTACAACTCGACGATAAGGTGTTCCTGGATCGGCATGGTGATTTCGTCTCGGTTGGGCATCGACTTGACCGTGCCCTGGAAGGCCTTGGCATCAAGCTCGAGCCAGCTGGGCACCCCACGCCGGGCAACACCTTCGAGATTGTCCGTGATCAGTTCGTTCTTGCGGCTCTTTTCCTTGAGGGTGATGACATCGCCCGGCTTGACCAGATAGGAGGGAATATTGACCTTCTTCTGGTTGAGCAGAAAATGATTGTGCCGGACGAGCTGCCGCGCCTGGCTCCTGGAGCTGGCAAAGCCGAGCCTGTACACGGTGTTGTCCAGTCTCCGCTCGAGCATGACGAGAAGGTTTTCGCCTGTGACCCCCTTGGCACGGTCGGCCTGCTGGAAGTAGCGGCGGAACTGCCCTTCGAGCATGCCGTACATATGCTTGACCTTCTGTTTCTCGCGCAGCTGGATGGCATAGTTCGACACCTTGCGGAACCGGTTCTGGCCATGCTGACCCGGGGCAAATGATCGACGTTCGAAGGCGCACTTGTCCGAGTAGCACCGTTCGCCCTTGAGAAATAATTTCAGGTTCTCGCGCCTGCACATCCGGCAGGTCGCTCCTGTATATCTGGCCAACTTAAACCTCCATCAAAATAGCTGGTGCTGGTTGCTCTGACAAGAAAATCAGGCACCGGAAATCCGGGCCGAAATCCTGCCTTCCGGCAGGAGCGCTCCGGACCGGTGCTGACCTCTCCCGGCCGTCCTGCCAGCTCACCACTCGGCCGGTCCGGACCAGGTTCACCCACAGGTGGCGGCTTGCGGCCGCCGGGGGCGGATCCATAGTAGGCGCTCACAGGACCGCTTCTTTGCACGGTCGTCCCTGCCCGCCTAGGCAGGCTATCGGAGTCTCCCCACGGTCGCTTACTGCGGTCAGGCACGCCTGCACAGATCTGCGGCCACTGAGAGCGCGTACACCATTGTGCTTGGAAAAACCGATGGTTCGTCATCCCACAGGGGGGTACGATCCATATCATGCCGTGGCCCTGCCCCTGGATTCGGGCAAAGGCCGGATGCTCCTCAGACCCTTCGCCGTTTCGGCGGTTTGCATCCGTTGTGGGGAATGGGGGTGACATCGACAATCTTGCTGACATCGAGCTCAGCCGTGGTCAGGGCGCGCAGAGCAGCCTCACGGCCGGGGCCGGGTCCCTTGACACGGACCTCAACCTTGCGGATTCCGTGTTCCTTGGCCTTGCTCACAGCATCGCTCAATGCGTTCTGGGCGGCAAATGGCGTCGATTTCCGTGATCCCTTGAAGCCGACAACGCCGGCGCTCGACCAGGCAATGGTGTTGCCCTGCCGGTCCGAGACGGTTATGACGGTATTGTTGAAGGTAGAATAGATAAAAATTATTCCTTCGGGAATGTTCTTCTTTTCACGACGCTTGCTCCGACCGCCGCCTTTTCCTGCCTTAGCCATGCTCACTCCATATGTTGTCCGGTAATAGTTTACCGCTATCGGCAACCACCCAGAAAGACCGATACTTTTGGTAAAAGTTCAGCAATGCCTCATATGTGCCTGATGGCGGCCGGCTGTCAGGTAAGCGAGCACAGCGAAACTCCGATAGCCCGCTATGCGGCCAGCCGCGAGCGCGTGCAGACGGCGTGCTGCTGAACTTTTACGTTGTCTGCTCCTCCGAACCGGGCCGGAGAGCGCAATAGATTTATTTCCTGCGGACGGCCGCACCCCGTTTGGGCCCCTTACGCGTCCGGGCATTGGTCTTGGTCCGCTGTCCCCGGCAGGGCAGTCCCCTCCGGTGCCTGAGTCCCCGGTAACAGCCGAGATCCATCAGCCGCTTGATATCCATGGACACGATGCGCCTGCGGTCTCCCTCGACCACATAATCGCTTTCGATGATCTTCCGGATCCGGTTGATATCGTCGCCGCTCAGGTCGTCACTGTTCATCTGGTATGGCAGGTCGGCCTTGTCGAGAATCTGCCGGGCCGTGGTCAGGCCGATACCGTAGATATAGGTGAGGGCGCGATCCATATGTTTGTTTCTTGGTAAATCTACACCAGCTATACGTGCCAAGATCTTACTCCTTGTCTCTTGAGCGTGTCGGAACCCGGCCGGCCCGCACCTTGCCGGCGGCCGGCCCCGGGACTCATCCCTGCCGCTGTTTGTGCTTCTTGTTTTTACAGGTGACCCGCACGATTCCCTTACGCTTGATTATCTTGCAGTCACTGCACATCTTTTTGACCGATGCCCGTACTTTCATGACCTCTCTCCAATCCGACGCCCAGAGGCCCGGATCCATGCTCTGATTTGTGACCCCGTCGGCCGCAACACACCTATTTCCTCTTCTTGCCGCCCTTGGCGCGAAATGTGACCCTGCCCCTGGTCAGATCGTATGGCGACAGCTCCACCGTGACCCGGTCACCGGGAAGAATCTTGATGTAGTGCATCCGCATCTTGCCTGATATATGAGCAAGTACCTTGTGACCGTTATCAAGCTCCACCCGGAACATCGCGTTGGGCAACGGCTCGATGATGGTTCCTTCAACCTCGATGGCCTCTTCTTTCGCCATGATACCTTCCGTTAAAATAATGTTCGGCGCAAAAAATATTGATTATATCGAACAAATATATTTTTTCAACTTTTTTCTTGAAACCAGAAATGGCACCCCTGTGGCCGCTACCCCTCGTCCGCGCGACGGCTCAGAACCAGGGGGCCGTCAACGGTGGCTGCCACCGAGTGCTCGAAATGGGCCGACGGCCTTCTGTCGGCGGTGATCACTGTCCACTGGTCGCGCAGGACCTTGACCTTATGGGTTCCCATGTTGACCATGGGCTCGATGGCCACCACCATACCCTCCAGGATCCGCGGCGAGGCCGTGCCTTGGACATAGTTGGGCACCTCGGGACCCTCGTGGAGCTGGGATCCGATCCCATGGCCGACAAACTGGCGGACCACGGAAAACCCGTGCTCCTCGACATACTCCTGTACGGCCCGGGAGATATCCGACACCCGGTTTCCGATCCGGACCTGGCGGATGGCCCGCTCAAGGGCCTCGCGGGTTACATCGAGCAGCCTTTGCCGCTGGCCGTCAATGGAATCAACGCCGATGGAGACCGCCGAGTCGCCATAGAACCCCCTGTATCGGGTGCCGAAATCAATGGAGACGATATCACCGGCCCGCAGCTTGACTTTCTTGGACGGGATTCCGTGCACCACCTGTTCATTGATGGAGACACAGAGGCTTGCAGGGAATCCCCGGTATCCCTTGAATGCCGGCTCGGCCCCGTGATCACGGCAGTACTCTTCGGCAAGGCGGTCCAGTTTCCAGGTGGAAATTCCGGGTCGGATCTCGTCGGCGAGCATGGACAGAACACCGGCCACGATCCGGTTGGCCTCGCGCATGATCTCGATCTCGTCCGGAGTCTTGACCGTGATGACCTTGTCCTGATCCGCTGCGGTCACGCTGTCCTCAACGCCGCCCCTTTATACGGCCGGCCTTCATGAAGCCGTCATAGTTGCGCATCACCAGGTGCGATTCGATCTGCGAAATTGTGTCGATGGCAACGCCGACCACGATCAGCAGCGCGGTGCCGCCGAAATAGAAGGGCACATTGAACCTGTTGATCAGAATGGTCGGCATGACACAGACCGCACTGAGGTAGATGGCACCGACAACGGTCAGCCTGGTCAGTACCTTGTCAATGAATTCAGCAGTCTTTTTGCCGGGTCTGATACCGGGAATGAACCCGCCGTTCTTCTTCAGGTTCTCGGCGACATCGTCGGGTTTGAACGTCACTGCGGTATAGAAGAAACTGAAGAAGACGATCATCGCCACATACAGGATGTAATAGTAGATGGTCCCCGGTGACAGGGCCGCCGAGGCCTGCTGTACCCAGTCGATCTTGATGAAGGAACCGATGGTTGCCGGAAACATCATGATCGATGAAGCGAAGATCGGCGGAATGACACCGGAGATATTGATCTTGAGCGGCAGATGAGATGCCTGGCCGCCGTAGACCCGCCTGCCGACCACCCGTTTCGCATACTGGATGGGAATACGCCGCTGGGCCGTCTCCACAAAGATGATGAAGACCACCACCGCCACCATCATCACCAGCATGATAGGGATGAAGATCACGGCGAGTTCACCGGCCTTGACAAGCTGCAGGGTGTTGCCCACCGCAGCCGGCATGCGGGCGACGATACCGGCGAAGATGATCAGCGAGATGCCGTTGCCGATGCCCCGCTCGGTCATCTGTTCGCCGAGCCACATGATGAAGGCGGTTCCCGATGTCAGGGTGAGCACGGTCATCAGCTTGAATTCGATGCCCGGCACCATGACGATGGGCGCCCCGCCGGGGCCGGTCATGCCCTCCAGACCGGTGGCGATGAAAAACCCCTGGATGATGGAGAGGCCCACCGTGCCGTACCTGGTGTACTGGGTGATCTTGCGCCGTCCTGCCTCCCCCTCCTTGGACAGGGCCTCGAGCTGCGGGATGACCACGGTGAGGAGCTGGATGATGATGGAGGCCGAGATATAGGGCATGATGCCCAGGGCGAAGATGGAAAAGTTGGACAGGGCGCCGCCGGAGAACATGTTGAACATTCCGAACAGCGTACCGGCATTCTTCTCGAAAAACGCAGCCAGTGCCTCACCGTTGATGCCGGGAGTCGGGATCTGCACTCCCATTCTGTAGACAAAAAGCATCAAGAGGGTAAAGACTACCCTCTTGCGAAGTTCCGGGATGTTTGCAGCACTGGCGATTCCGCTCATGGCCTACTCCTTGACCGTCCCGCCGGCCGCGGTGATCTTGTCACGGGCGCCACTGCTCACCTTGTCAACGTCCACTGTGACGGCCTTGCTGATCTCACCGTTGGCAAGAACCTTGACCGGACCGTCGGTACGACGGATGATCCCGGCATCAAGCAGGGCCCGGCGGTCGACGGTGGTGCCGGCATCAAACCGGTCGAGATCGCTGAGGGAGACAATGACATATTCCCTGCGGAAGATATTGTTGAAGCCCCGCTTGGGCAGCCGGCGATGCAGCGGCATCTGCCCGCCCTCGAAACCGGGCTTGGCGGAAAAACCGGACCGGGAACGGGCGCCCTTGTGACCGCGGGTGGCGGTCTTGCCCCGTCCGGATCCAGGCCCACGGCCAACTCGTTTCTTGTTCCTGCGGGCCCCTTCGCTGGGCGAGAGATTGTTTAACTTGAGCACTGTCTATTCCTCCACCCGTACGAGATGCCTGACTTTATTCACCATGCCGCGAATCTCAGGCGTATTCTTCCTGGTTACGGTCTTATGCATCCTGGTCAGTCCCAGGCCGACCAGGGTTGCCCTGATCTTCCTGGTGGACCCGATGCCGCTTTTCACCTGGGTAATCGTTATCGTCTCACTCATGACTATCTCATCCTTCAGTTAACCGGACTCTGGAGGCCGACAGGAGGATCCTCCCTGATCCGGCAGGTAACCGGTGCCAGGCCGCTTTCACGGCAGCCGAACGTCTCAGGCCACCATGTCCTCGACCTTGAGACCACGCAGGGCAGCGACCTGCTCTGCCGACCGCAGACGCCGCAGGCCATCGATGGTTGCCTTGCACAGGTTGTGCGGATTATTGGACCCCAGGCACTTGGTCAGGATGTTCTGCACCCCGGCTGCCTCGAGCACCGCCCGCACGGCACCACCGGCAATGACACCGGTACCGTCGGAGGCCGGCTTGAGCATGACACTGCCGGACTTGAACTTGCCGACGATCTCATGGGGTATGGAGACATCGGTCAGGGCAACGGACCGCATATCGTTCCTGGCCCGCTCGATCCCTTTGCGGATGGCCTCGGGCACCTGATTGGCCTTGCCCAGGCCGTATCCGACCTTGCCCTTGCCATCCCCGACAACGACGATGGCGCTGAAGCTGAACCTGCGACCACCCTTGACAACCTTGGCAACCCGGTTGATAAATACAATTTTTTCTATGAGCTCTTCTTCGTTGCCTTCTCTAGCTCGCTTGAAATCAGCCAAGAAACACCCCCGTTGATTATCTGTTCCCTGAAAATTGCCGGCCGCTGTCTGGTGGCGGCCCTATTTTCATCGTTCGTTGCGGCTGTGATCGCGGAACCCGCGCCGCCCTGGCCGTGCCGTCTGCCGCGGATCCGCGTCGAGGCCACAGTCGCGGCATCGTGCCGGATCCTGCCCGCGTGGCGGCCGGCGGCTCAGAACTTCAGGCCGCCCTCCCGCGCCCCTTCGGACAGGGCCTTGACACGGCCATGGTAGAGATTGCCACCACGGTCAAAGACCACCTCGCTGATTCCGGCGTCCTTGGCCCGTCTGGCAACGATCAGTCCGACCTTCTTCGCCTGCTCGCACTTGCCCTTGCAGTCGGAGGCGTCAAATTCCCGGTCACCGGTGGACATGGAGACCAGGGTCGTCTGCCTGGTGTCGTCGATGAGCTGAACATAGATGTGCCGGTTGGAGCGAAACACCCGCATCCTCGGTCTCTCGGCGGTGCCGCTGATCTTTTTCCTGATCCGCCGGATCCTCTTCTGCCGGGCAGTTACTTTGGGGTTTGTTTTAGCCATGATCCTACCATTCCATGTTCTGTGTTACGCTGCAGCGCCGGCCTTGCCGACCTTGCGCACGATATGCTCGTCCACGTAGCGGATGCCCTTGCCCTTGTAGGGCTCGGGTTTACGGATATCCCTGATTCTTGCGGCGGTCATGCCGACCAGTTCCTTGTCAATACCGTCGAGGGTGATGGTGTTGTCCTTGTCCACATCGGCGGCGATCCCATCGGGCAGGGTGAATTCCACCGGATTGGAAAAGCCGACGTTGAGGGTCAGGATCTTGCCGGACACACTGACCCGGTACCCGACCCCCTCGACCACGAGCTGTTTCTTGAATCCCTTGTCCACCCCCATGACCATGTTGTTGATCAGGGTCCGGGTCATGCCCCAGAAGGCATAGACCTTCCTGGAGGTACCCCGGGGCGAGACGACCAGCTCTTCGCCCTCCATCTTCAGTTCGATCTCAGGACGGATATCCCTTTCCAGGGTTCCCCTGGGGCCCGTCACCTTGACATGGGTACCATTGATCTCGATCTTGACCCCGGCGGGGACAGGAATCGGCAGTTTACCAATTCTTGACATCTTCTCCTCCTGTTGTCCGAGCCAATGGTGTTACCAGACTTCGCACAGGACTTCACCGCCGATGTTCCTTTTCCGCGCCTCGCGATCGGTGATAATGCCCTGGGAAGTGGTAAGGATGGCTACGCCCAGACCACTCATCACTTTGGGTATGGCGCCACTCTTTTTGTACTGCCGGAGTCCGGGTTTGCTTATCCGGCGTATTCCGGTGATGACCAGCTCATTGTCCGGTCCGTACTTGAGGTCTATCTTCAGGGTTCCCTGGACACCCTTGTCCAGGATCTGGTAATCCCTGATGTAGCCCTCCTCCTTCAGGACCTTCGCCACACCAACCTTGAGCTTGGAGAGCGGCATTTCGACCGAATCGAAACGGGCCGAAACCCCGTTCCTGATCCTGGTGAGCATGTCTGCCAGCGGGTCACTCATAGACATCGAACAATTCCTCTTCTAAGTAAACCTGAAGGTCCGGACTCTCCGGTCTGGACCATGCGAACAATGGGGGGTCGGCAACGGCCTGGCAGCGGTTGCTCCCTCCCGGTACTCTTGGCGGCGGTCTCCGTCCGGACCCGGGCCCGAAGGTGATCCGCCCTCTGTACTGCCGGCTACCAGCTGGATTTGGTCACACCGGTGATCTCGCCCTGGGAGGCAAGTTTCCTGAAACAGAGCCTGCAGATACCGAACTTGCGGATAAAGGCCCTGGAGCGACCGCAGAGCGGGCAGCGGTTATAGGCACGGACGCTGAACTTCGGCTGCCGTTTGGCCTTGGCAATAAGTGATTTTTTTGCCACGGAATTCTCCTTTCAACAATGTATTTGTTCTGACTGCAGTATCCGGTGCGTCCGGGGTACCACTATTTCTTGAAGGGCATTCCCATGAGCCGGAGCAGTTCCCTGCCCTGCTCGTCGGTCCGGGCCGAGGTGACAATGGTGATGTTGAGACCACGTATCTTGTCGATCTTGTCGTAGTCCACCTCGGGAAAGATGATGTGCTCGGTGATGCCCATGGAAAAGTTGCCATTGCCGTCAAATCCCTTTGGCGAGACACCACGAAAGTCGCGAACCCGCGGCAGGGCGATATTGACCAGCTTGGAGATGAAATCGTACATCTTGTCCCTGCGCAGGGTCACCCTGACACCGATGGGCATGCCCTCGCGCAGCTTGAAGGTGGCGATCGATTTCTTGGCCCGGGTGACCACGGCCTTCTGCCCGGCAATCAGGGTCAGTTCGCTGGCGGCCTTTTCGACGATCTTGGGATTCTGCACCGCCTCACCAAGCCCCATGTTGAGGACAACCTTCTCAACCCTGGGGATCTCCATGACGTTCTTCAATCCGAACTGTTTCTGAAGCTGCGGCCTGTATTCGCGTTCGTATTGTTCTTTCAGCGTTGCCATCCTATACTCCGTACGCAGGGAGCTTCCCTACTTCTTTGACGTTTCAATCGTTGCACCGCAGCTCTTGCAGACCCGCACCTTGGTGCCATCCTCCAGGAACTTCCTGCCGGTCCGGACGGTATTGGCACATTCCGGGCAGACCAGCATGATATTGGAGATGTGAATGGATGCTTCCTTCTTGATGATCTGTCCGGGCTGGGTCGCATCAAGCGGTTTCTGGTGCTTGGTGATCATGTTGATCCGTTCAACCACGGCCCGGTTTCTCTTGTGGTCGATCTTCAGGATCTTCCCCACCCGGCCCTTGTCCTTGCCGGCAATCACCTCAACCTGATCATTTATTCTCAGACTTGTTCGTCCCTGGCGCATTCTCTCTTCCTCTTGTCTCTCGTTTCCAGTCTGTGGTATCCGGCGCCCCTTACAGGACCTCCGGCGCGAGAGAAATTATCTTCATAAAACCGAGCGAGCGCAGCTCACGGGCCACCGGTCCGAAGATACGCGTACCGACAGGCTCGCCCGAGCTGGACAGCAGAACGGCAGCGTTCTCGTCGAAACGGACCGTGGTGTCTTCGGGCCGCCTGATCTCCTTGGTCGTCCGGACAACAACGGCGTCCATCACGTCACCTTTCTTGACCTTGGCGTGGGGGATGGCCTCCTTGACGGTCACGACGATAACGTCGCCAATGGAGGCATACCTGCGCCGGGTGCCGCCAAGGACCCTGATACAGAGGACCTTTTTCGCCCCGGAATTGTCGGCGACATTCAGTATGGTTTCAGTTTGAATCATGGTCTCACCTGAAAAACGTTGTTACGGACGGATGATGGTATCCGGGATCCTGTGATCAGACCGCGCGCTCTACTATGGTCCGTACCCGCCAGCGCTTCTTTTTCGACAGAGGCCGGCACTCTTCAATGAGAACGGTGTCGCCGATGTTGCACTGATTGTTCTCGTCATGGGCCATGTACTTGACCCGGCGACGGATATATTTTCCGTACAGCTTGTGGCGCACCTTCCGTTCCACGAGGATGACGACGCTCTTGTCCATCTTGTTGCTGATTACAGCACCCTGCCGGGTCTTCCTGGTCTTGTGGTCACTCATCTGTTCCGATCCGCTGGAGTAGTTGGTCTTAGGCTGGCTGCTCGCCTGCGGCCTGTTCGTTCAAAACGGTCTTCACCCTGGCTATGTCCCGGCGCAACTGGGCCAGCCGGGCGGGGTTCTCGAGCCTTCTGATACCGTGCTGAAATTTGAGTTTAAACAGATCCTCACGGAGATCCTGTTCCTTCTTCCGCAGATCTTCGCTACTCAGTGCACGAAGCTCCTTCGCCTTCATATCGTTGTACTCCTCGTGATGACCTTGGTCGGGAAGGGCAGCTTGTAACCGGCCAGCTTGAGGGCCTGGATGGCGAGCTCTTCCGGTACCCCTTTGAGTTCATAGAGAATCTTGCCAGGCCTGATGGTGGCCACCCAGTATTCCGGCGAGCCTTTTCCCTTACCCATGCGGGTTTCGGCAGGCTTCTTGGTAATCGGCTTGTCGGGAAAGACCCTGATCCACATCTTGCCGCCGCGCTTGACCTTCCTGTTGATGGCCACACGACCGGCCTCGATCTGCTGGGCCGTCATCCGGCCGCAGCCGACGGCCTTGAGAGCGTAGTCACCAAACGAGATGCTCGATCCGCGCTGGGCGGTTCCGCGCATACGCCCCTTGTGCTGTTTTCTGTGCTTTACCTTACGTGGACTTAACATTGTTCCTCACTCCTGTTGGAGAACGTGCCGGAGAACGGGTGGTGCACCGTTTTCCAGGCCACTGTAGATGGTCATGCAGAGTGCCGGTCCGCTTTCATCCGGCGGAATGCCGGCATCTTCCGGGCCTGCTCCGAAAAAGGTGTCCGGCGTTACGGAGCCACAGGCATCTCCTGCTCGCTGAGGATCTCGCCCTTGAAGATCCAGACCTTGACCCCGATGATCCCATAGGTGGTCTTGGCCTCGGCGGTGCCGTAGTCGATATCGGCGCGCAGGGTATGCAGGGGAACCCGTCCCTCCTTGAACCACTCAACCCGCGACATCTCGGCGCCTCCCAGCCGGCCGGCACAGGAGATCTTGATGCCCTTGACGCCGAACCTGAGCGCGGAGTTGATGGACTTCTTGATGGCCCTGCGGAAGGCGATACGCCGCTCGAGCTGGGTGGCAATGTTCTCGGCGACAAGCTGGGCGTCGGCCTCGGGCCGGCGAACCTCCTGGATGTCGATGAGGCACTCGCGGTTGAACTTCCGCTCCAGGTCCTTCTTGAGATTCTCGATCTCCGCACCCTTCTTGCCGATGACGATACCCGGCCGGGCAGTGAACAGTTTGATCCGTACCTTGTCGCCGGTCCGCTCAATGATGATCCGGGAAATACCTGCGTGGTAGAGTCTCTTTTTCAGGTACTTGCGTATCTGCTGATCCTGGTACAGATTACGGGCATAGTCCTTGTCTGCATACCATATCGATTCCCAGGAGCGGGTTATACCCAGCCGCAGTCCTATGGGATTGACTTTTTGTCCCAAGGTTCTCCTCCAATGCCTAGTCGATTTGATCTCTGGTGGTTGAGCCGGTAAACCGGATCATGCTTCATCAACAACCACGGTGATGTGGCTGGTTCTTTTCAGTATCCTGGTCGCCCGTCCCATGGCGCGGGGACGGAATCTCTTCAGCATGGGGCCGCCATCGATCTGGATGGACTTGATGTAGAGGGTATCCACATCAATGGTCTCGTTCTGATCCGCGTTGGCCACGGCGGACTCGATGACCTTGCGCAGGATGCGGGCAGCCTTCTTGGGCATGAACCGCAGGGTGGTGATGGCGGTATCCACGTCCATGCCCCGGACAACATCGGCCACCAGGCGCGCCTTGCGGGGCGAGATACGAATATATTTGGCGACGGCTCTCGTTTCCATCGGTTAACTCCTGAACGCTATCTAGGCTTGGGCCTTCGGCCGGATGCCACCGTAGCCGGTTGCGGCGGCGGAATATTCCTCCGCGCCGGTGGCACCGGAAGGCGATGATTTTACCGTTTCTTCTTCTTGTCCGCAGCGTGGCCGTAGTAGGTCCTGGTGGGAGAGAACTCCCCCAGCTTGTGTCCGACCATATTCTCCGTCACATAGACGGGGATAAACTTCCTGCCATTGTGGACGGCAAAGGTCAGTCCCACCATTTCCGGGATGATGTCCGAGCGCCTGGACCAGGTCTTGATAACCTTCCGGGATCCTGCTTCCTGGGCCTGTTCAACCTTTTTTAAGAGGTGATCATCGACAAAAGGACCCTTTTTTATGGAACGAGCCATATCGATCTTCTCCTGAAATTACTTACGTTTGGTGATGATATCACGGTCAGACGCCTTCCGCTTCCTGGTCTTGTACCCCTTGGTGGGCACACCCCACGGCGTACAGGGATGCCGGCCACCGGAGCTCTTGCCCTCACCACCACCCATCGGGTGATCGATGGGGTTCATGGCCACACCGCGGACCGAAGGCCGCCTTCCCTTCCAGCGGGACCGGCCGGCCTTGCCGAGTTTCTGGCTGCCGTGCTCGGAATTGCCCACTGCGCCGATGCAGGCCCGGCACTCCTTGTTGAACCTGCGGACCTCGCCGGAAGGCAGCTTGACCAGGACATGGTTGCCGTCCTTGGCCATGAGCTGGGCGGATGCCCCGGCGGAGCGGACCATCTGGGCGCCCTTGCCGATCTTCATCTCCACGTTGTGGATGATGGTACCCAGCGGGATGTTGACCATGGGCAGGCAGTTGCCGGGCTTGATATCGACATCCGGTCCGGCCATGACCGTATCGCCGACAGCCACACCGTTGGGAGCAAGGATATAGGACTTCTCACCGTCACTGTAGGTCAGGAGCGCGATATGGGCCGAACGGTTGGGATCATATTCGATGGCCGTCACCCGGGCCGGTACGCCGACCTTGTTCCGCTTCCAGTCGATGATCCTGTATTTGCGCTTGTGGCCGCCGCCACGATGCCGGGCCGTGATCCGGCCGTAGGAATTCCTGCCGCCGGATTTCTTGAGGGGCGCCAGAAGGCTTTTTTCAGGCGCTTTATCCGAAAGGTCCGGATTGACGATGGATACGTGATGTCTCTTTCCCGGTGATGTCGGTTTATGGGTCTTTATTGCCATTGTTCTTCCTGTTAACTTAAACCTTCAGAGGGAGCAGCAGTACCTGTTGCCTTCGGCGCTGTCGTCGTCCCTGCCGCCTAGAGCTCGTCCAGGAAATTGATCTCGCCTTCGGAAAGGGTGATGTAGGCCTTCTTCCAGTCACTGGTCCTGCCAACGGACTTGATACCGACCCGTTTCTTCTTGCCGCGCATCGTTGCGGTGCGCACGCTGGCCACCTTGACGTTGAACAGGTTCTCTACGGCCTGTTTGATCTCGATCTTGTTGGCCCGCGGATTGACCCTGAAGACGACCGTTCCCTGGAGCTCCTGAAGGATATTGCTCTTTTCTGTCAGGCAGGGGCTCTTGACCACATCATAGAGAACCTTCATACCATTAACCTCGCTTCAAGCTTTTCCAGGCCGGACTGAACGATCATCAGCTTGGAATGTTTGAGAATATCGTAAACGTTCAGGCCGGCGACCGGCAGGACCTTGTAGCCCACCGCGTTCCGGGCCGAAAGCTGCAGTTTCTCGTCAGGCTCACCGGTCACCACCAGGCAGTTGTCAAACTCGAAATTGCCCATCACCCGGACAAACTCCCTGGTCTTGATCCCGGCCAGGGAAAAATCGTCGAGCACCACCAGGTTTCCCTCCCGGCGCCTGGCGCTGAGCGCCATGCGCAGGGCAAGCCGACGGACCTTCTTGGGCACCTTGTAGCTGTAATCCCGTGGTCTGGGCCCGAAGACGGTGCCGCCTCCGCGCCAGATCGGCGAGGTCCTGGAGCCGGCACGGGCCCGGCCGGTGCCCTTCTGCCGCCAGGGTTTTGCGCCGCCACCACGTACCTCGCCCCGGGTCTTGGTGCTGGCGGTACCGGCACGGCGGTTGGCCCGCTGCATGCACACCACCTCGTGCAGGACACCGGTTTTGACCTCGACATCGAACAGGGCGTCATTCAACTCGATCTCTCCGACCTTTTCAGCGGAGGTATTTACAACATCACAAACTGCCATGGGTATCTCCTTAAACAGCAGCTTTCAAAAATATCGTCCGGGCCGCGGACGGCTCCCCGGGATTCACCTGTGCCGGCCTGTGGCCACATGCGGTGCCAATTCAGGACCTGGTGTAGATGCTGAGCAGGCCGTTCTTGGCACCGGGTACCGCTCCCTCGACGAGCAGGATATTTTCCTCTTCGCGGATATCAACGACCTTCAGGTTCTTCTGGGTCACCACGTTATTGCCCATGCGACCGGGCAGTTTCTTGCCCTTGATCACCCTTCCCGGCCAGGCGCTGCAGCCGATGGAACCCGGGGCACGGTGAAAACCGGAGCCGTGCGAAGCCTTGCCGCCGCCGAAGCCATGGCGCTTCATGACCCCCTGGAAGCCGCGGCCCTTGGCTCGCCCGGTGATGTCCACCTTGTCACCGATCTTCAGCAGTTCGGAGACCATGATCTGCTGCCCGAGCTCAAAGGCATCGGGATCAGGCACCCTGAATTCACGCACGTGATAGAACCCCTTGCCACCGGATCGTTTGAAATGTCCCGCCTCGGGCTTGTTGAGCCTGGAGGCCTTCTTTTCGAGAAAGCCGACCTGGATGGCATTGTAGCCCTCCTTGGCTTCGGTCTTCTTCTGCAGTATCGTACAGGGTCCGGCCTCGATCACTGTCACGGGAATGGAGCGGCCATGTTCGTTGTAGACGCGGGTCATTCCTATTTTGCGGCCCAGTATTCCTTGTGTTTTCGGCATCTGTTTACCTGTTGGCTAAACTCATAACAAAGCGGTCAACAACCAATCGCTGCCACCGGTAAGGGATGGCTTACGGCAGCTTGATCTCCACGTCGACGCCGGCAGACAGTTCGAGCTTCATCAGGGCGTCGATGGTCTGCTGGGTCGGCTCGAGGATATCGAGCAGGCGTCGGTGGGTCCGCATCTCGAACTGCTCGCGCGACTTCTTGTCGACATGAGGCGAACGGAGAACCGTATATTTGTTGATAGTTGTCGGCAGCGGAATGGGTCCGGCCACGGTGGCGCCTGTCCTCCGCGCGGTATCGACAATCTCGCGTGTCGACTGATCAAGCAGTTTATGGTCGTAACCCTTCAGCCTGATACGGATCTTATCTGTGGGGATCATGCTCTTCCTCTTTCACCAGAATGACGTTCTGGCGCCCTGGCTTCAGGGCGGTGTTTCATCGTTGTCTCCGGGCGGACCGCGAGCCGCGGCCGGCCAGATATCTGTCAGGCATCTACTCGATGATCTCGGTGACCACGCCGGCGCCCACGGTGCGGCCGCCCTCGCGGATGGCGAAACGCAGCCCCTCCTCCATGGCGATGGGCGTGATCAGCTCGGCGGTGATATGGATGTTGTCGCCGGGCATGACCATCTCCACTCCCTCTTCCAGGGTACAGACCCCGGTCACGTCCGTGGTCCGGAAGTAGAACTGCGGACGGTAGCCGTTGAAGAACGGTGTGTGCCGGCCACCCTCCTCCT
>JALSNC010000054.1 GCA_026987195.1 Desulfobulbaceae bacterium
TAATATTACCTAAACCTGATTAGATCAATTTTAGATAATATTCCTATTTCTATTTTTTTGTCAATGGGAAACATTCCCATATTTTATTCCAACCGTATCAATATGCTGCCGGTTTTCCAGGGTATTTCCCTGACAAGATCGTAGAAATTTGCCTCGTTGGTATTCGTTTACTTTTTGTCTGTAGCTGTGCTAGTATCCAATGGTTGCATCCTCTGCCGTATCAAGGTCGACAAAGCAGCCATTTTCTACCGGACAGAACACCGAGACATTGCTTACCATCAGCAACAAAAGCAGGTACGGCCTGCACGCGCTTCTTTCCCTGGCCGGGCATTACGGCCACGGCCTTCTGCAGATCAAGGATATCTCCCGCCGCAACAGTATCCCGCCTCAGTTTCTCGGCCAGATCTTCAACCAGCTCGTCAAGGCCGACATCATCAGCAGCATGCGCGGCAAGGGCGGCGGATACCAGCTTTCCCGGCCGCCGTCCGAGATCTCGGTGCTGGAGATCCTCGAGGTGCTGGAAGGCGGCCTGGAGCTTGCCGGAGACGGCGACAACGATGTGGTCCGGGAGCTCTTCCGGCAGGCTGAGGATACCCTGCGGGCGCTGCTTGACCTGAGCCTGGCCGATCTGCTTGAGCGCCAGAAGAAGAAAAAGCAGGTTCTTTCCTTCGATATCTGATCTCCCCTCCCCCTCGCCACCCCTTTTTTTCTTGACAACCTTTTTGCTCTCTCTTATTGTTGACCAACATTATCAACTTAGTAATCTTAAACAGGCAGCGGCGCGACCGCCATTGCCCGACCAGCTCAAACCACGGGAGAAACCATATCATGCAGGTAGAGATCAACGGTGAGCAGCAGCACATGGAAGAAGAGAACCTCTCCATCGCCGAACTGCTCAAGCGAAGAAAGGTGGAGTCACCGGCCATGGTGATGGTCCAGTTGAACGGAGAATTCGTGGACCGGGAGGAGTATGGCACAACAACGCTCTCGGACAGGGACAGGGTGGAGTTTCTCTACTTCATGGGAGGCGGCGCCCGATGATGCAGGGATTCACGACCCGGGCCATCCACGGCGGCCTGGCGGAAGCCGAGGCGCATGGCGCCCTGCGCGTTCCTGTCTACGACACGGTCGCCTTTGAACAGAGTGATGCGCGTTCGCTCCAGCTCGCCTTCGAGGGCAGGAAACCGGCCCATGTGTATACGCGGATCACCAATCCCACGGTCCGCGAGTTTGAGCAGAAGGTGCGTCTCCTCTCCGGGGGGCTGGCCGTCCTGGCCGTATCCTCCGGCATGGCCGCGATCAGCACCACCCTGCTCGCCCTGGCCGGTGCGGGAACAAACATCGTCACCAGCCGCCACCTGTTCGGCAACACGGTGTCGCTGCTGGAAAAAACCCTTGCCCCCTGGGGGCTCGAGGTGCGGTATGTCGACATGACCGATACGGCCGAGGTGCAACAGGCCATGGATGGCAACACCCGGGCGCTCTTTCTGGAGAGCATCACCAACCCGCAGCTCGAAGTGGTCGACTGCGCCCGCATCGCCGGGATCGGCGCTGCCAGGAATGTGCCCCTCGTCATCGACAACACCCTCATGACCCCCTACCTGTTCGACACGGCCCGAGCCGGGGCCGCCATCGAACTGTTGTCGTCCACCAAGTACATCTCGGGCGGTGCCACATCCCTGGGCGGGATCATCATCGACAACGGCACCTTTGACTGGCATCATGCGCCGCGCCTTGCAGACAGCGCCAGGAAGACCGGCCCCATGGCCTTCATCGCCTCCCTGCGCCAGGCGGTCCACCGTGACACCGGCGCCTGCCTGGCACCGCACAACGCCTACCTGCAAAGCCTGGGCCTGGAGACCATGAGTCTGCGCATCAACAGGAGCTGCGCCAATGCCATGCGCCTGGCCCGTTACCTGGCCGGCCATCCCCGGGTCCTGGCGGTCCACTATCCGGGGCTGCCGGACTCGCCTTTCCATGCCATGGCCCGCCGCCAGTTCGGCGACCGTTTCGGCGGCATCCTGACCTTTGACCTGGCGGACAGACAGAGCTGTTTCCGCCTCATGGACCGGTTGCGGCTCATCCGGCGCGCCACCAATATCAATGACAACAAGACACTGATCCTGCACCCGGGCTCGACTATTTTTGCCGAATACCCGGAGCGGGAACAGGAGGCCATGGGTATTCGACCCACCATGCTCCGGCTGTCCGCGGGCATCGAAGATATCGACGACATCCTGACAGATCTCGAGGAGGCACTGCAAACACCATGACACCATTCAGCCAGCAGCAACTGGAACGATACAGCCGCCATATCCTGCTGCAGGATGTCGGGGTCGAGGGGCAGATCCGCCTCTGCGGCGCCCGCGTCCTGATCGTCGGCGCCGGCGGCCTGGGAGCTCCGGCGGCCCTCTACCTTGCGGCAGCCGGAGTGGGAACCGTCGGCATCGTCGACAACGACCATGTCGACATCTCCAACCTGCAGCGCCAGATCATCCACTTTACCAAGGATATCGGTGTCGCCAAGGTCGAGTCGGCGGCAGAGAAGATGCAGGCCATCAACCCCGGGATCAGGGTCAGGACTCATCCCGCCTTTCTCTGTGCCGACAATATCAGGGAGATCATCAGGGACTATGACTTTGTCATCGACGGCGCGGACAACTTTCCCACCAAGTTTCTGGTCAACGATGCCTGCGTCATGGAAGGGATTCCCTTTTCCCATGGCGGCATTCTCCGTTTCGACGGGCAGACCATGACCATAGTGCCGGGAAAATCCGCTTGCTACCGCTGCACCTTCAGAACGCCACCGCCTGCGGACGCCGTTCCCACCTGTTCCCAGGCCGGTGTGCTCGGCGCCATCGCCGGCATGCTGGGCACGATCCAGGCCGCCGAGGCCCTGAAGTTCATCACCGGCGCAGGCGAACTGCTCACCAATGCCCTGCTCACCTTTGACGCAAGAACCATGCACTTTCGCCGGATTCCCCTGCGGCCACAGGACGACTGCCCCGTCTGCGGCGCCGCGCCGACCATAACCGCGCTGGAGGACATGGAGCAGTCGGCCTGTTCACTGACCTGAGAGAGAGGGAATCAATGGGAACGGACACAACAGAAACGATGAAGATCAGGCAGGAGGTCCTTGCTGCCGTCATCGCCCATGCCCGGCGGGAGCTGCCCCGTGAGGCATGCGGTTATCTGGCCGCAGACAACGGCACGGTCTGCCGCCACTACGAGCTCACCAATACCGACGGCGCGGCGGACCACTTCAGCATGGAACCGGCCGAACAGTTTGCCGCCATCGGTGACATGCGCAGCCGCAACCTGCGGCCGGTGGCGGTCTACCACAGCCATCCGGAGACGCCGGCCCGGCCGTCGGCCGAGGACATCAGGCTGGCCCACGATCCGGAGATCAGCTACGTGATCGTTTCCATGGCCGGGCCGGAACCGGTGACACGGGCCTTCCGGATCCGCAGCGGCGAGGTGGAGGGTCAACCGATCGAGATTATTTCAGAACAACAGGGAGAAGGACATGACGACGGAAGTGCGGATTGACGCGAAAAAGAACTGCCGCGGCGTGGGCTGCCCCATGAACCTGGTCCATGCCAAGGTGGGGCTTGCGGCCCTGGAACCGGGCCAGGTGCTGGAGATCATCCTGGACCACGGCCCGCCGGTGAACAATGTGCCCGCCTCGGTGGAACAGGAGGGGCATACTGTCCTTGACCGTCGCAGGCTCGACGACGGCAGCTGGTCGGTCCTTGTCAGGAAGGCGGCAGGGATGAGGCCTCACCGGCCTCCACGGACATGAAGTTGAGGGTGGTATGTACGGTGAACAGTGGAAAGAGCAGGGCCATGAAAAAGATGTTGACCAGCGGCACCATGCTGACCAGCGCCGGCAGAAGCCCCAGGCGAAAGGATCTGTTCCGGTGACGGACGACCCAGCGGATCTTCCGGCCCAGGCTCCAGCGCAGGCTGGAGGCTGGGTAATCTACAAACATCAGGGCAGAATAGAAAGTATAGATCAGAAAGACCACTCCCTGGCCGATGACCGGGATAAAATTGGCGAACAGGGCCACCACGGTGACGAGTATGCCCACGGCGCCGATCTTGATGCCCTCGACGAGATCGGTGATCACGCCGGCGACGGTGAACCCGCCCTCGGAGGGAAATGCGCCGCCCAGGTAGATCTTCTCGGTGGCGTTACTCAGGAAGACGTATCCCGGGGTGGTCAGGCAGTAGGCGAGCAGGAAGGCCAGGTAGAAGGCCACCACCCGGGTGACGAGGACAAAGACATACTTGAGCACCAGCCAGCCCCCGGCCAGCAGCCATCCGAGGACCCCCTCGCCGGCCGGCGGCTGCTGAAAGAAATGGCCGGTCAGGCTGTCGATGAAATCGATGGCCTCCAGGTAACCGATCCAGGTCAGCAGGCCGGTGAGCAGTACGAGCAGCAGGCCAAGCGCCAGGAGCTTCACGTGGCGGACCAGGAACATAAGGGAGGAGGAAAGCGGAACCCAGGTGCCGCCAAGAGCATGCGCCGAAGTGACATCTTTCTTTTTCTGTGTCATTTTTCCATATTGTGACAATAAACTGAACTGATCAGATGGCGACGCGGAGAGCGGTCGTCCTCTTTTCCTGCACGATCTCTGCAGCCGCCCCAGGTATACACCGGCTGGCACTCTTTTTTCACCAGAAATTTCCCTGCCCCGCTCCGCTGACCGGCGCATGCAGGCAACAGCCGCTTGACACCACCACCGTGTACCAGTAGATTGATGCTACGGTCTGCATGCCCCCTGCTCCACCCCTGAACACGTATCCGCTTCACCGCTATCGACAGCCATTTTGTACTACCGTGAACGTAACCCCTCACGGGATGGCCAAGCATCGGTTTGTCCGACCACAATGGTGTAAGCGCTCTCAGGGGCCGCAGATTTGTGCAGGCATGCCTGACCGCAGGTAAGCGACCGTAGGGAGACTCCGATAGCCTACCTATGCGGGCAGGCACGACCGTACAAAGATGCGGCTCCTGTGAGCGCTTACCCGTGAACTGCTGCGGGCGCGTGCAGGCAAGCGCAGACTCCGGATGGCGTGCTGCTGAACTTTTACCGCTTTTTCACATCAACCGCGACACCGTCATGGATACGACAGAGACCATCACCAGGGAAGAACTCAACCTCGCGCCGACCATTGCCGAGGAACTCATTGAACAGGCGCGGGCCGAGGCCGAACGGCAGGCGGCGGACTATGCCCCGGGCGAAAAGGAGGCCCTGATCGAACGGATCAAGAAACTCCTCAGGGAGCAGAACGCCGTCCTGGTGGCCCATTACTATACCAGCGACGATCTGCAGCAGCTCGCCGACGAGACCGGCGGTCATGTTGCCGACTCGCTGGAGATGGCCCGTTTCGGTTCCGAACATCCCGCCACCACCCTGGTGGTGGCCGGTGTCCGCTTCATGGGCGAGACCGCCAAGATCCTGAACCCCGAGAAACGGGTGCTCATGCCCGACCCTGAGGCCACCTGTTCCCTGGATCTCGACTGTCCGCCGGACATGTTCTCCCGTTTCTGCGATGCCCATCCCGACCACACGGTGGTGGTCTATGCCAACACCTGCGCCGAGGTCAAGGCCCGGGCCGACTGGGTGGTCACCTCGGGCATCGCCCTGCCCATTGTCCGGCACCTGGCCGCGGACAACAAAAAGATCCTCTGGGCTCCGGACAAATACCTGGGCTCCTATGTCCGCAGCCGGACAGGATGCGAGATGCTGCTGTGGCCCGGCAGTTGCGTGGTCCACGAGAAATTCAAGGCCGACGGCATTCTGCGGCTGAAGCAGCAGTATCCGGATGCCGCCATCCTGGTACATCCGGAATCGCCGGAAGACGTCATCGCCCTGGCCGATGAGGTGGGCTCGACCACGGCCCTCATCAATGCCGCCCGGCGGATGGAGAACCGGCGGTTCATCGTTGCCACTGAACCCGGTATCTTCTACAAGATGAAAGAGGCAGCCCCGGACAAGATCTTCCTCGAGGCCCCCAATGCCGGGGTCGGCGCCACCTGCGAATCATGCGCCCGCTGCCCCTGGATGGCCATGAACGGCCTGCGCAACCTGGCCCGCACCCTGGAGACCGGAGACAACGAGATCCTGGTCGAGGAGACCATCCGCAGAGAGGCGGTGCGCTCCATCCGGAGGATGCTGGACTTTGCCAGGAAACAGACCATCTCCACCGGCCAGGGCAACGCCTGACAACCGGAACAGCCCGTAAAAGCACCGGTCGTTCAAGGTGGTTGCCGATCGCGGTGAACTGTTACGCCGGCACCGCTCCCGCCCGCGGCAGGCTCCGCAGATGGTGGCGCCGGCGCCCGGCCTGAAGCCGCCAACAGCCGGCCGGCCAGGAGCTGCCTGGCTTCCCCGCAACGGGCCGCGCCGGGCTGCCAGAGGAGCAGCACCGCCCGGCCATCGGCCCGGGTCACCTTTTTCCTGCCGAGCAGGGGAACAGACTCGACACTGGCCGGGGGGACGACCTTGACTGTGCGCGGCAGGCGGATCAGACCAAGGTAACTGCGCACCTCCATCCTTGTCACCGTGCCGAGGTAGAGCTCGTTGCGGTCATCGATCCGGACGCCGGCCGGCCACAGCCGCAGGGCGAGGAAGGAGGCGGCCGCATCCGGCAACGGTCGGACGAGAAGCAGCTTCTCGTGGCGGCCGGCATGAACCTGGGGCAGAACCGGCAGGCCCATGGGGTCGGCATCGGTGGCCAGCCAGCGCAGGCAGGTTGCCGGCCCGAGCGGCACCGGCCGCCGCCAGCCATGGGACTCCAGGTCCTTTTCCAGCCAGGCCGTGTCACCCACGTACTGCAGATTGAAAAACTGCTCCCTTTCCCCGGCAAGGTCCTGCCGGGTCACCGGCATCCGCTGCCATCCACTGTCCAGCCATCCATCAAAACTGATCTCCACCTCGACCGGCTGCACCTGATACCGCTGCCGGTTACGCTCAAAACCGGTGCCCCAGTATAGCACGGTCACCAGGAGGAAGACGCTGAGCACCACACGGCACAATCCGTGACAGGAACAGGGCGGCACACGGTGAAAGTAACTCAGCGCCAGCAGGATCAGCCAGGCAGTGCCCAGGGCATACCCCGCAGCCACGTCCGAAAACCAGTGGGCGCCGAGATAGAGCCGGGAAAACCCGATGGCCGTGATGAACAGCGTGGCAAGGGCACCGGGGAGCCATCTCCTGCCGGGCGGCAGTTCCCGGCCGCAGAGCAGGGCCAGAAAACCGTAGACCACCACGGCCATGGTGGCATGACTGCTGGGAAATGCCCACTGTTGCCCCCCCTGGTACAGCGCCAGCGGTCTCGGTATCCGGGTGATGTTCTTGACCACCAGGGCAAGCAGGAAACCGCCGCCGGCCGTGATCGCCAGGAAACGGGCCGAATAGCCCTGTCTCTTCCACAGCAGCCAGCCGCAGACGATGACCACCAGGAACAGGCTGACGATCCCGTCGCCGCTCATGGTCAGCAGGATCATCAGGGTATCCCCCCAGGGAGTCCGTAATCCCTGCAGGAGGTTGAAGAGATACTGGTCCACCAGGACCAGCGGCCTGCCATGGAGCACGTCAACGGTGATCTTGAGAAAAAGCCAGCCGCAGACAAAAAAGAGGCCGGAGAAGAAGAGGATGGGCCGGAGCAGGGAAAGTTCCCTGGACAGCAGGCCGCCCAGCCAGTGGTGGATCAGGGGTGATCTGCGGACAGCGCGGAAGAATTTCTCTTCCCAGGCGGGAAAGCGCTGCAGGCCATAGCGGACCAGACGACGGGACAGGGAGAAGACCAGCCAGCCACCCAGGACAACGGTGCCAAGCAGCATGGCCAGGCGGCCCGCGACCTCGCCGGCCAGACTCAGAGACGCGCCGAAGGCCATGCCGGGCAGCAGGTAGGCCGGGGCCCAGAGCAGGCCGGAGAGTACATTGTAGATGGCGAACTGCAGGGGCCGCATCCCCAGCATGCCGGCGACAATGGGGATCACCGGCCGGACCGGGCCGACGAAACGGCCGATGAAGACGGACTTGCCACCATGGTGGCGGAAGAACCGCTCACCCCGGGCCAGCATGTGGGGGTGTTTCGCCAGCAGGCGGAAGGAGCGGATGTCTTCGCGGTAACGGTGGCCGAGCCAGAAACTGAGCCCGTCCGCCAGCATGGCGCCGGCAGCGGCCCAGGCCATGGTCGGCCAGAAGGAAAGAGCACCGGCGGCGATCAGGGCGCCGCTGGCCAGCATCAGGGCCGCACCCGGCACCAGAAGCCCGATGACGGCCATGGACTCGGCAAAGGCGACAACGAAGATCGCCATGCCCGCCAGGTGCGGATGGGCACCGATCCAGGAGATGAGTTGAGCGAGCAGCTCGGCCATGATCCGAAATGTAACAGGTTACCGCCCTCGGCAGCTACCTTGAACTACCGGTGCTTTTGGCAGAAGTTCAGCATCACGCCATCTGCGGACGATCGGCAGGCCTTATGGAACACCCGTACACGGCGGACTGCTGTTCGAAGTCTCGCTGCGATCGCCGTAAAAGTAGTGCTGTTTCCAGGCCGTTTCCGGTGGCGGTGCATTCCGCGTCCGCTCAGAGAAACAGCACCAGGAGCCCCAGCAGAACACAGTAGACCGCAAAGCCGTAGAGCGAATGGTTGCTCAGAAAGGCCAGCAGCCACCGGATGGCGATGTAGCCGGAGACAAGCGCGGCCAGGAAACCGGCCAGCAGCGGCAGCAGGAAACTCTCCGCCGCCGGCAGCGCGATCAGATCCTTGAGAGCGAGCACCCCTGCTCCCACCATCACCGGCACCGACATGAGAAAGGAAAACCTGGCCGCCGACGGCCGGTCCAGGTGACGGGTCATACCGCCGGCAATGGTTGCTCCGGAACGGGAGATCCCGGGCAGCAGGGCCAGGACCTGGGAACAGCCGATCCAGAGGGCATCGAACCAGGTGATCTTCTCCATGGTCCGGTTGCGGTGCCCCACCTTCTCGGCGATCACCAGCAGCAGCGCCGTGCAGAGGAGGAAAAAACCGGTGGCGCGCGGACTGGCGAAGGCGGACTCGATGAGATCCTTGGCAGCCAGCCCCACCACCACCGCCGGCAGGGTGGCCAGGACCAGGTACCAGCCCATGCGGGCATCCGGATCGGCAAAGGGCCTGCCGTCGACTATCCCCCGGGCAAAGGCCAGGCTGATGACGAGCAGGTCTCTGCGGAAGTAGATAAAGACCGCCAGCAGGGTTCCCCACTGTACCAGGACATCGAAGACAAAGGCCTGGGCGTGGGAGAACTGCCAGCCGAGAAGATGGGGGACAAGGACCAGGTGCCCGGAACTGGAAACAGGGATAAACTCGGTCAGTCCCTGGACAATGCCAAGGACAATCGCCTGCAGATAGGTCATGATCGTTTTTCCTTGCGGTTGTGCCGGCAGGCATGCATTCGGTTCGCGCAAATGACGGGTAAATGCAGCACGAGTTCCCGGCAAGCTGCCAATGACGGTGAACCGGTACGATGACGGACACGGGGCGGCTGCCTCGCTGGCCGATGCTGCTCAGGACCCGTCCCTCCTCTCCTTCGCTTTACGTTCCATGGCAAGGTACTCGTCGTAGAGGCCACGGGCAGGCCGGAAGAGCAGCCAGCCCTTCCCGTACCGCCTTTTAACGCCTTCTCCCTCCAGGAGCCACATATCTTTTTCTTCCTCGACAAAAATCAGGCAATACGATTCCGGATTGTGATAGGCCCAGACCAGCTCCCTGGGAAGAATAGGCTGTCGGATGAGGGGCCTGGAGAGACGGCCGGCAAAGTGAAACTGATCGGCAAACCGTTCCGGGTAGACGGCGATGTCAAGGCCGCGGGCCTGGACAGCGTGCATGTCCGCGAAGACCGCCTCGGCACCATAGAGCCTTTGCAGGGGGGAGCGCATCCCGATCTGGAGACATATCAGCACCAGCACCGCCACAGTCCCGGTCAGCCGGACACGGTCGACAGAGCCCGTCCCGAGGCGCCCCATGTCCCACAGAAACATGGCGGCAAGCAGGGGCACCAGGCCAAGCAGGGGCGGGACCAGGACCAGCAGGTCCGCATCACCGCCGGTAAACGGCAGCCGGGGCAGCAGGAACAGGAGGACGGCCAGCAGCAGGTAAAAAAATACCAGGGGAAAAAGACTCGATCCGCTTTTCCCGCCTTCCCGGGAGATGCCGTGGGCCGCGACGAGGGCGGCAATGGGCAGCAGGGGCAGCAGGTAGTGGACCTGTTTGCCGCTGACAAGGGAGAGGATCAGGAATGCCGGCACCAGCACGGTGAGACAGAACCGCACCGGCCAGGACCAGATGCCCGGCCTGCCGATCCGACCCCGCCAGAAGATACCGCACAGAGGCCACGGCAACAGGAGCAGGGGCACGCTGACCAGGTACCACCAGAAGGCACGCTGATGGGCAAAGGCCCGGACCATGCGGCCTGCGGTCTGGCCGAACAGAATCGCCTGGCCATACTGCTGCCCGCCCGCCCTGGCAGCCGGGAGGGCCCAGGCAAGGGCCATGCCGGCCGCCACGACAAGGGCAGCCAGCAGACCGCCATACCAGGCAGGCCAGGAGCCTTCTTTCCCGATCCGCCACAGGGGAGCCAGCAGGGCCGGGCCAGCCACGTAGACCAGGATCACAGGACCCTTGGCCAGAATGCCAAGGCCCAGTGCCAGCGCAAACATGCCCCAGCCGACACCGGCCCTGCCTTCATGGGCCAGGAGAAGGCCATGCAGGGCGAGCAGGCTGAAGAACGCCACCAGCATGTCGAACAGCGTCAGGGTGGAATAGAGGCCCCAGAAAAAGCAGCCCAGGAGGAGAAAGGGCACCGCCTGCCGCGTGGTGCGCTCGCCCGGCCAGAGCCGTGCCGCCAGTCCCCGGGCAAGGAAAATGGCGCCCAGGCCGAACAGGGGCGGGGTCATGCGGGCAGACCATTCGTTGACCCCGAACAGCCACCAGCCGAGATGGATGAGCCAGAAGAGCAGCGGCGGTTTGTGGCTGTAAGGTTCGCCATTGATGTGCGGTACCAGGAAGTCTCCCGAGCGCCACATCTCCCAGGCCACGGAGAGGTACCTGGTCTCGTCAACAGGGATGGGCGGCCTGGCATAGAGAGAGGCAGCGAGCAGCAGGAGCCACAGGAGAAGCCACTCGCCATTGTCCCGCAGGATGCGTATGATCATGTCGTTCCCTGTCTTGCCGTCATAGTTCGCCGCCGGCGGCAACTACGTTGTACAAGTGTCGGTCTTTTCAGGTGGTTGTCCATAGCGCTGAACTCATACACTACGTTTATCAGAAAACCGGAAGGCCGGAAGGCAGAAGTCTTCCTGCCGCCTGCGGCGGCAAGATAAGGGATGGTTGCCGGCGATGCTGGCGGCACGAGGCTCCCTGTCCCCGGTCTTCAGATGAACCAGAAGCATATACACCATTGCCCGGACCGGAGACAAGGATTATCGATGACAGATTACCGCGCAGGGCGCGACGTCGTCCGCAACCAAAACGGCAGGAACGCCCCGACGGACACGATAACCATCACCAGGAGTAACGGGATTTCCAGGTGGTTGCCGGCAGGGGTGAACTATTAGGATTTCTGTGCTCCGGCTTTGCGGCTTCTGACATCGACCGGCGAGGTGGGCAGGATGAAATAAAAATTGTTTCCCTCGTCCGAGGACTCGACCCCCACCTTGCCGCCATGGACATCGATGACCCGGCGGATGAAATCCAGGCCATGGCCGGAACCCTTCTGGCCATCGCTGTTCCGGCCGCGCCCGCCTTCCTGGAAGATCAGTTTTTTCTCCTCTTCGGACAGGGGCGGCCCGGTGGTGAAGACATTGAACTTGATACCGGTCTGACCGGGTACCGGAAAATCCTTGACTACCTCGGAGCCGTAGGCAAGGGCCTTGCGTGGCCGGCCCTGGTGATCGATGATCTCCCGGGTGTACTTGACCGCATTGGAGAAGAGGTTGGCATAGACCTGGGAGAGGAGCCCCACATCCACCATGAGGGGAAACTGCTGCTCATACATGTTGGTCGGCTTTTCCACCGTGATTCCCTGGGCCTTGAGACGATCGGCATAGAGCTCGAGCTGAGGAATGATGATATCCCGTTCCACATAGGTCTTCCGGGGCTGGACCACGAGATGGCCCAGGGTGAAATGCTCCTGACGGAACAGGCTTTCAAGAAAGAGCGATATCTGGGCGTGGTGCTTGAGAAGATCCTGGTGGCAGGCCTCGAGCTCCTCGCGCTCCCGGCCGCAGTCGGCGATCATGGCCAGGCAGTCTTCCGGCCCGCCCTTTGCGGCCGCAAGGGTCCTGGCCTTCTCCTCGATGGCGCGGATGGCCTCGATCTTCTTCTCGAGCTGGCGGAACAGGTACTTGAGGTACATGTTGGGGATGATCACATTGTGGCCGATATCCCTGCCCAGGGCGTTGAGAAAGCGCAGGTGTTCCAGGTGCCGGGCCGCGATCAGGCGGTTGTTGAGCTTGGGACCGATCCAGCGGCAGAGGATCTCGAGAAAGGTCCGGTCCTCCCCGGAGAGCCGATGCAGCGGAACAACGGCAAAGGCGCCAAGGACCGAATGGTGGACAAAATAGGGATCCGGCGCAAAAAGATCATGGCGGGGATCGCCGCTCTTCTTGCCGCCAAAGACCGGTGGGGGTGCCGCATGATCGGCCCCTCCATGACCGCCGGGCGACAGGGGAAAGACCAGGGTATCCCCCTCCTCGTAAGGTGCGTCGGCAACCCGGACCCATGTCTCGGCCTGCCGCGGAGGCTCCAGAAGACCGCGGCGACTGTCGCAGACACACTTGAAGGTGCCGCTCCCGGTACCGTAGAGATAGAAGTATGCTTCCAGGCCTGCCAGGATCGGCGGCACACTCACGCACAGTCGGAAAAAGGGATTGAGGCTGTGTTGCTGATGCACCAGGTCGGCAAAGGCCTTGAGCAGACTCTCATGGTGGCAACTGAGCCGATGACGGGCAAACTCTTCCATCTTCTGCCGCAGCTCGGCAGACACCTGTTGCAGATCGGCCGCCGTGGACAGGAATTGCTGGCTGGACATCGCACCTCCGGACAAGATATTGGGTCTGCCCGCACGGAGCTGTGAAAGAACCGGACACCGTGCGCCCCTGGAGACAGGCACCGCTTCCCTAGAAAATCATCCACAAAATCGCTTCTGTCAAGGAGCAGAACAGATATTGTGCCCGTCCACCGCTGGCGGCAACCGTTTTGATCGGCCAGTGATCCATGACGGACTGGTAAAAAATCCATCACATGCTGAAGATGGCTCAGCATAAAAGTTCGACATACAAGGCGTAGCGGTGTCGGCCAAGCGGAGGCGTACATGCAGTATGTCGGGCATTGGCCGTACCCGCTACAACGCAGTAGATCGGACATTTTGCGACGCCATCATTCGTCGCTGTCTGATCCGCTTTCCCGATCAGGCAACAGAAAGAAGAAAACGGGGCAGGAGAGGAACTCTCTCCTGCCCCGTTTTTCTATAGAGCTGTCGGGGTGACAGTCCGGCAGCACGCCATCCGGAGTCTACGCTTCCCTGCACGCGCGCGCGGCTGCCCGCATGGCAGATTATCGGAGTCTCGCTGCGCTCGCCTACCTGCCGGCCAGCCGTGATGACGCACAAGACGGAGCCGGTCGACTGGGCACCCGTCCACTGCCGGCCCGGCCGCCCTCAGCCGAAACGGCCGGTGATATAGTCTTCGGTGAGTCTGTGGCGGGGATTGGTGAAGATGCGGTCGGTGGGACCGACCTCGATCAGGGTGCCAAGGTGAAAGTAGGCCGTGCGCTGGGACACGCGGGCCGCCTGCTGCATGTTATGGGTGACGATGACAATGGTGTACTGCTCCTGCAACTCGGCGATCAGGTCCTCCACCGTGGCCGTGGCAATGGGATCCAGGGCCGAGCAGGGCTCGTCCATCAGGATCACCTCGGGCTGCACCGCGATGGCACGGGCGATGCAGAGCCGCTGCTGCTGGCCGCCGGAGAGACCGGTGCCCGGCTGATCGAGCCGGTCGTACACCTCCTGCCAGAGCCCGGCCTTCTTCAGCGACTGTTCGACGATGGCGTCCAGCTCGCTCCGGCTCTCGGCCAGTCCGTGGATCCTGGGGCCGTAGGCGATATTGTCATAGATGGATTTGGGAAAGGGATTGGGCTTCTGAAAGACCATGCCCACCCGTGCCCGGAGAGGAACCACGTCAACGCTGCGGTCATAGATATCCATCCCGTCGAGCAGGATCGTGCCACTGACGCGGCAGGTGTCCACAGTGTCGTTCATCCGGTTGAGGCAGCGGAGAAAGGTGGACTTTCCGCAGCCCGAGGGGCCGATCATGGCCAGTACCTCGTTGCCGGCAATATCGATGGACACATCCTTGATGGCATGCTTTTCGCCATAAAAGACATTGACCTCGCGGCAGCTCATGCGGGGATTTTCCACAAAAGGCTCGCCCACGGTACCCTGGCTGCCCGCAGCCGTGGTCTCGTCGCCGCCCTCCCCTTCCGGGGCTTCCTCAGCCAGAAAGGGGAGTTCACTTATCTTCAACGCCGCCTGTGCAGTTTCCATGGCTCTTCTCCAGCTCTAGGCACACGATTCACTCTTTTCCACATCCACCAGGATATCCTGGTGTTTTCCCGCAAGGCCGCAACAGCCTCGCAACGCTTCAGTTCCCGGCATCATCCAGGATCAGCGGCTTGAGGGCCGCGGCATCGGCAGCATACCGCTGCCGCTCCCCGGCCGACATGGGGATCAGCCCCTTGTCGGCGAGATAGCCGTCTTCGCCCCAGGCCCGATCACTGGTGAACTCGGCTACATACTCCCGCATACCCGGGATCACCCCCACATGCGCATCCTTGATATAGAAGAACAGGGGCCTGGAGACAGGATAGCTGCCACTGGCGATGTTTTCGAAGGTCGGGGCCTCGCCGTCCACCAGGGAGCCCTGGATCCGATCGCCGTTCTGGTCCAGGAAGCTGAAGCCGAAGATACCCAGGGCCCTGGGATTGGCCTCGAGCTTCTGCACGATCAGGTTGTCGTTCTCACCTGCCTCGATGTAGGCGCCATCCTCGCGGATGGTGTGACAGATACCCTTGAAGCGTGCCTTGTCGGTCTTCTTCAATGTCTTGATCCAGGCAAAGGTGGAGCATCCCCCCTGCATGGCCAGTTCAACAAAGGCATCGCGGGTTCCCGAGGTGGGAGGTGGGCCAAGGACCTCGATCCTGGTATCGGGCAGAGCGGGATCGACCTCTTTCCAGGTCCGGTAGGGATTGGCAACGAGCTTTTCGCCGCCGTCCGGTGCAGGGACCCGGGCAGCCAGGGCGAGAAAGATGTCCCTTTTGGACAGGTTCATTCGCGGTGCCTCCTTGGAGTTGGCGAGTACGATGCCGTCATAGCCGATCTTGACCTCGGTGATTTCCCTGACCCCGTTCTTCCGGCAGGTGGCATACTCCGACTTCTTGATCCGGCGGGAGGCATTGGTGATATCGGGCGTCTCGATACCGAGTCCTGCGCAGAAAAGTTTCATTCCCCCGCCGGAGCCGGTGGACTCGATCTTGGGGGTCTTGAATCGGGTGGTCTTGCCGAACTGTTCGGCGACCGTGGTGGCAAAGGGATACACCGTCGACGAGCCGACGATGGAGATGTAGTCACGTCCCTGGCCCGCGGCAGCCGGTGAGACGGCAAGGGCCACGGCCAGCAGGACGATGGCTCTGCATGCATCTTTGCTCAACATGATGTTCTTCTCCTGTACGAGTCTTTGGTTCAGGACCGGTGCCGGGCGAACTGCCAGCGGCCACGGTCCCTCCTGAGTGCATCTGAACTATAGCATTTGTCTGTTAGCGTATGGTTACGATCAGGTCATGAATCCGGTTAGCCCCGAGCCAGGCACCAGTGCCACGCCGTAACAGTTCATCTCTACCAGCGGCGTTCGAACTTCCTGCGCAGATAGACGGCAAGGCCGTTCATGCAGATGAGAAATGCGAGCAGAACCATGATGGCGGCGGCCGTCCGCTCGACAAAGGCCCGTTCCGGGGCATCGGCCCAGAGATAGATCTGCACCGGCAGCACCGTGGCCGGATCGGTGAGGCCCGTTGGCACGTCAACGATGAAGGCCACCATGCCGATCATCAGCAGTGGTGCGGTCTCCCCCAGGGCCTGGGCCATGCCGATGATGGTCCCGGTCATCATTCCCGGCATGGCCAGCGGCAGGACGTGATGGACGATGACCTGCATCTTCGAGGCGCCGATCCCCAGGGCGGCCTCGCGGATGGAGGGCGGCACCGACTTGAGGGAGGCCCGGCTGGCAATGATGATGGTGGGCAGGGTCATCAGGGTGAGCACCAGGCCGCCAACCAGGGGGGAAGAGCGCGGCAGGCCGAGAACGCCCAGGAAAAAGGCCAGACCGAGCAAACCAAAGACAATGGACGGCACGGCGGCCAGGTTGTTGATGTTGACCTCGATGAGGTCGGTCCACCTGTTGCGGGGCGCGAACTCCTCGAGGTAGACGGCAGTGGCCACCCCCACGGGAAAGGAAAGCAGGAGGGTGACCAGCATGGTGAGCAGCGAACCGGCCACGGCCCCCCGGATACCGGCAAGTTCCGGCTCCCGGGAATCACCGGCGGTGAAAAAAGTGGTGTTGAACCGTTTTTTCAGCCGTCCGTCGGCGATCAGGCGGTCTATCCAGCCGATCTGCCGATCGGTGAGCCGGCGCTGGCTTTCCGGCACACTGCGGGAGATGTACCCCTTGAGCAGCATGTCCACCTCGTCGTCGGCGGGCAGCCAGATCCTGCGGCTGGTGCCGATGAGACTGGTGTCCTGCATGACCATCTTCTGGAGGATGAAGGCGGCGCCGGAACTCACCAGCCGGTAGAGCTTGCGCTTCTGCCGCCGGTCCTTCACTCCGGGAAACAGCTTCTGCAGACTCTTTTTGACCAGGGCGCCGTAATTTGCCCGGGCCAGGTTGTCCACGTCGAACTGGGCAGCGGCGAAATCGATGTCCAGCAGCACCTCGGCCTGGGTGAAAGCACTCCAGCCATTGCCGATGATGGAGACAAACAGCAGCCCCAGAAAACCGATACTGGCCAGGACGGCAGCGAGCCCCATGCGCCGGAACCAGCGCTCGCGCCGGTACCGCCTGGCCAGACCCTTCTGCACCACATCCATGGCGGTCACCTTTTCTTTTCCAGGCATGGCACCATGTTTTTTCATGGGATGCACCTCCGGCAGCGCGAAGACAGGCTATTGGTAACAGTTCACCGCTATCGGCAACCGACTGAAAATGCCGATATTCTTACGGCTATTCATACTCTTCCCGATACCGGCGCACCACATGGAGCGCCACCACGTTGAGGATCAGGGTGACCACAAACAGCAAAAGGCCCAGGGCAAAGGCGGCCAGAGTCTTGGGGCTGTCGAACTCCTGGTCCCCCACCAGGAGGGTGACGATCTGCACGGTCACCGTGGTCACCGCCTCCAGGGGATTGGCTGTGAGCCGTGCCGACAGGCCGGCGGCCATGACCACGATCATGGTCTCGCCGATGGCCCGGGACGCGGCCAGGAGGATGCCGCCGACAATACCGGGCAGGGCGGCCGGCAGAACCACGTGAACGATGGTCTCGCTGCGGGTGGCGCCCAGGCCGTAGGAACCGTCCCGCAGGGACTGGGGCACGGCATTGATGACATCGTCGGAGAGGGAGGAGACAAAGGGGATGATCATGATGCCCATGACCAGGCCGGCGGCAAGGGCACTCTCCGAGGAGACCTCGAGACCCGCCATGGTGCCGAGATCGCGGATGGATGGCGCCACCACCAGGGCGGCGAAAAACCCGTAGACCACCGTGGGCACCCCGGCCAGGATCTCCATGGCCGGCTTGGCCCAGGTCCTGACGCGAGACCCGGCGTACTCGGACAGGTAGATGGCGGACATCAGCCCCACCGGCACGGCAACGGCCAGGGCAATACCGGAAATCATGAAGGTTCCGGCCAGTACCGGCACGGCACCGAAGCTGCCGGAGCTGCCCACCTGGTCGGCGCGCATGGCCATCTGCGGGCTCCACTTGAGTCCGAACAGAAAATCGGTCACCGGGATCTGCCGGAAGAAACGGATCGACTCGAAGAGCACGGAGAGAACGATGCCGATGGTGGTGAGCACGGCCACGGTGGACGAGAGGAGCAGCGAGATTCTGGCGATGCGCTCCACCTTGTTGCGGGCCCGCAGGTCAGGACCGATCCGGAAGTAGACCAGGGAGGCGGAGAGCACGGCCGCAGCCAGCATGAGGACGGCCATGATGAGCCGGCCGGTGTTCTGCAGGACCCGGTAATGATCTGCTGCCCGCTGCAGCACAGGATCGATGTTCCTGGCAGCCACATGGCCCGCCACCAGGTTGTGGAGATCATTGATCAGCAGGGTCTTCTGCCCGGCGCTGCGGGCCAGCATCTCCCGGGGCAGGTCATGGAGCACCATCCTGGTGATCAGGGTATCGGCGAAACAGATCCAGAGGATGTAGACCAGCAGCCCGGGAATCAGGCACCAGAGGGCCACCAGCATGCCATGGTACCAGGGGCGGGAATGGAACCGGCCGCCGCTTTTCCGGGCAGCCATGGCAAAGGCGCGGCGCTTTCCCTGCCCGAAGGCCACAGAGGCCAGAAGCAGGAGAATGAGAGGATAAAAGAGTGATGACATCAGGCTCCGGTCTACTCGGTCTCGCCGCGCACGATTTCACCCTCGACCAGGTAGATCACCTCCTCGGCGATATTGGTGGCCCGGTCGCCGATACGCTCCAGGTGCCTGGCCAGCAGGTAAAGATTCACCAGGCAGGCCGCGTGGCCCACTTCGCTGTTCAGG
This sequence comes from Desulfobulbaceae bacterium, assembly GCA_026987195.1. Classification (GTDB taxonomy): domain Bacteria; phylum Desulfobacterota; class Desulfobulbia; order Desulfobulbales; family Desulfobulbaceae; genus DRKI01. Next base: position 18,879 of record JALSNC010000054.1, read on the forward strand.
GCGCGGATCACCCCCTTGTAGGCCTGGTTACGGAGCTGATCCACCACCTCGTCCTCGATGAAGATCCGGCGGGCAAGGGCCGCATCCTCGGTGACCAGGGAATCGAGCCCCATCTTGAGCATCTGCATGACCCGGGCCGCCATGGGACTGTAGTCGATGGTGAAATCCAGATCCGAATCCTTGCTGATGGTCTGCACCCTCTTGGCGATGTTGACGGCGATGTCCGCGATCCGCTCGAGCTCGTTGTTGATCTTGATGATGGCGATGAGCAGGCGGAGATCACGGGCCACCGGCTGGTGCAGGGCCAGGATCTTCAGGCATTCCTCCTCGATCTCGATCTCCATCTCGTCGATCTCCCAGTCCGAGCCGATGATCTCGGTGAGCAGATCCGGATCGCGGGTGAGAATCACCGCACAGGCCTTCCTGACCCGGTCTTCCACCAGGCTGCCCAAGGCCATGAACCGGCTCTTGAGCCGCTCTATCTCGCGATGAAAGGTGAGCTGATAGACCAATATTTTCTCCTGCGCAGGCGCGCTGCTGCGGCTGATTATTCGTCAACGTATCGGTATGTTCAAGTGGTTGCCGACAGCGATGAACTATTACGAGTACTCCCTGTTCAGTGGCAGGCGATTACACTATTGTGGCCGGACAAACCGATGGTAGCCATCCTGTGAGGGGTTACGGCAGCAGTTGTACCCGGGTTTCTTTATGCTTTGGTTAGACTTGTGTTAGGATTTGATTAGGAGTCGGATTTTCTGTTGCACAGCGGCAGACAGCGTGTCATCTTCCGGCAGGATTTCCAGGAACAAGCTCCACTCCTGATGGAATTTTTACGAGCCCGTCAAACAGGGAAACCAGACAAAAGCGCTGCCGTGGGAAAGGGAAAGGACAACATCCTGATCGTCGAGGACGATATCGACATCCAGCAGGTGGTCAGCTACAACCTGATCAAGTCCGGTTTCAACGTGACCTGCGCCGATTCCGGGGAAGAGGCCCTGGAGATCATGGAAAGGGAGAGGATCGACCTGGTGCTGCTCGACATCATGCTGCCGGGCATGGACGGCATGGAGATCTGTACCCTGATCCGGGACCGGCATCAATCCGGCCGGCTCCCCATCATCATGCTGACCGCCAAGGGAGAGGAGGACGACATCATCAGAGGCCTGGCCTGCGGTGCCGACGACTATGTCACCAAGCCGTTCAGCCCCAAGGTACTCATCGCGCGGATCAGGGCCCAGCTCCGCAAAAGCCAGGAGCACACCGGCCAGGAAGAACCATCCGACCAGGAGACCATCCGTCTCCACTCCATGACCATCCACCGGGGCCGGCACCAGGTCCTGGTGGACGACAGCCAGGTTCACCTGACCACCACCGAGTTCACCATCCTCGAGCTGCTGGCCTCACGGCCCGGCTGGGTCTTCACCCGCCAGCAGATCATCGACACCATCCGCGGCTATGACTACCTGATCACCCCCCGTGCCGTCGACGTCCAGATCTTCGGCCTGCGCAAGAAACTCGGCCCCGCCGGTTCCTGCATCGAGACCGTCCGCGGCATCGGCTACCGGATGAAGGAAGAGGACCATGCGTAACAGGCCGCTCTTCTGGCAGATCTTTCTGGCCGGCCTGTCGGTGCTCATCCTGGCCATTATCGCGGTCAGCTGGTACGGCACATTCATGGTCCGCCAGTTCTACTACGGCCAGATGCGTGACGACATCCACTCCCGGGCCATCCTGGTCCGACCGCAGATCAGCAGCCTCCTGCGTGCCCGCCCGGCCTCCCTGCAGGAGTTCTGCCGTCAGACCGGACGTGCGGCCAGGACACGGATCACGGTCATTGCCCCTGACGGCACGGTGCTGGCCGATTCCAACGAGGATCCCCGTCACATGGACAACCATGGTCACCGGCCCGAGGTCCTGACCGCCATGGGAGGCAAGGTGGGATCCTCGTTCCGGGAGAGCAAGACCCTGTCGCGCAAGATGCTCTACGTCGCCATCCCCCTGGACAGCGACCATCCTGCCGCCGGCGGCATCCTGCGCCTCTCCGTGCCCGCGACCTCCATGGACCGGGTCCTGGCCACCATCCATCGCCGTATCTTCCTGGGCACCCTGTTCATCATCCTCCTGGCCGCCCTGTCGGCCTACTTCATCGCCCGCCGCATCAGCCGACCGCTGGAGGAGATGCGGGCCGCGGCCGAACAGCTCGCCTCGGGCAGAAGTGACCAGCCGGTACCGGTCCGCGATACCCATGTCTCGCGGGAGGTGGCCGACCTGGCCCGCAGCCTCAACAACATGGCCGACCAGGTGAGCCGACGCATCAAGATCATCATCCAGCAGAAAAACGAACTCGAGGCCGTCTTCAGCAGTATGGCCGAAGGAATCCTGGCCGTCGATCTGGGCCACAGGGTCATCCGCATCAACCGGGCGGCATCGGAGATCTTCCAGGTCGATCCCCAGGCGGCCAAGGAAAGGCCCATGGAGGGTGTGCTCCGCAACCGGGGCCTGCAGGAGTTCATCATCAGATCGCTCAGGGAGACCGATGCGATCAGAAAGGAGATCGTTCTCGATGCCGCAGACGGCGAGACCCTGCTCTCCCTGCACGCGGTGCCCCTGTTCGACGGCGAAGGCAAACGGATGGGCAGCCTGGTGGCGATGAAGAATATCACCCGGATCCATCAGCTGGAGAACATCCGCAGGGACTTTGTCGCCAATGTGTCTCATGAACTCAAGACGCCGATCACCGCCATCCGCGGCTGTGTCGAGACCCTGCTCGACAGCGCCGGCGACGATCCGGACGCCAGCCGCAGGTTCATGGAGATCATCTCCCGGCAGGCAGGCAGGCTCGACGCCATTGTCGATGACCTGCTCACCCTCTCCCGCATCGAGGACAGGACAGCGAAAAGCGCGATCCGTACCGCGCCGGAGAACATACTCACCCTGCTCGAGGCCTGCCGCCAGACCTGCCTGCTCGCGGCCGAGCAGAAGGACATCACCATCGACATTGCCTGCGACCCGGACCTGCAGGGCGACTGCAACCGCGCCATGATGGAACAGGCGGTCATCAACCTGCTGACCAACGGTGTCACCTACAGCCCCGAACATTCCCGGATCTTCCTGCAGGCAGAGCAGGTCAGGGACGACGACGGCCGGCAACAGGTGAGGATCTCTGTCACGGACCAGGGCCCGGGAATCGGCAGGGAGCACCAGGAACGGATCTTTGAACGATTCTACCGCTGCGACCGGGCCCGCAGCCGCGAGGCCGGCGGCACAGGTCTCGGCCTGGCCATTGTCAAGCACATCGCCCAGGCCCACAACGGCACCGTTGCCCTGCACAGCGAGCCCGGTCGCGGGTCGACCTTCTTCATTACCTTTCCCGCCTCCTCCTGACACCCGACCGGTCGTGTACCAGTTCACCGCTATCGGCAACCGCCTGAAAATGCCGATACTTTGACCCGGTCGCCGCAGGCGTCCAGCAGGCGCCTGTACTGTTCCGGAGTATCGGCATCAAGAAGAACGCCCCCATCGTTCACCTCGACCAGCTTCAGGCGGGCGGCCGGGTCCCGCAGGTACCCTCTCGGGCCGGTATCGCCCCGCAGGGCATGGATACGGTCAAACCAGGCGGCAGGGATAATCACCGGATTGCCCCGCTGCCCCTGGAAGGAAGGTGCCACCCAGCGCTGCGGCTCGGCCCGGAAGGCGGCCAGCAGCGTTTCGATGGTAGCACTTTGCACCAGGGGCTGGTCACCCAGAAGAAACATGGCGCCACAACAGGGGGCGGCAAGGGCGCACAGCCCGGCCTGCAGCGAGGTGGCATACCCTTCGGCCGCCTCCAGGTTGATGACCGGCCGGACCCGGCCACAGGCGATGTGCAACCGGATGGCCGCCGCATCCGGACCCAGGACAAGAAGGAGTGGTGCAAGGGAGGTGGCGGCAGCCGCATCCACCACATGCTGAAGAACCGGCCGGCCGGCCAGGGGCAGCAGGAGTTTGTTGTCGCCGCCCATGCGACGGCTGCGGCCGGCGGCAAGGATGATCCCGGCTACGTCGGTGCTTGCCATGGCGGTCTCAGGAGACCTTTTTCAGGTAGTTGTAGACTGTGCACTTGGTCACATCCATGAGGGTGGCCACCTGTTCCACCGCACCCTTGAACTCGAACACGCCCTGGCGCTTCATGATCCCGATGAAGCGGGTCTTTTCCTCGATGGACATGGCCGGCGGCTGTTTGCCGATCTCTTCCACGGCCTGGACAAAGAGCGTCCGGATGGTGTCTGCCGCCGACTGGGCGAAATTCTCCTTGCTGGGATACTTGCCGGTCTCCAGATCATGGATGAAGGGGAGCAGGGCCTGGATGGCATTGAAATACTGGGTGGTGTCCAGGTTGATGCAGAAGGCGGCCACCGGTTTCCCCCTGCTGTCGCGGATAATGGTGGTGGAGGACTTCAGGCAGCGGCCATCCGCGGTCACGGTCTTGTAATTGTGCCGATGATCGCCCTGCTCCGTCCCCTGCTGGAGCAGCTTGACCAGCAGGTCGGTGGCCGGTGCCCCCACGTGCCTGCCGGTGACATTGCCACGCATGTACACCAGGGATTTCTGCAGGTCGGCCAGGTCATGGATCACCACCTCGCAATGAGGGCCGAACAGGGCATGGACACCATCGGCGATCTTCCCGAGGTTTTCGAATATCTGTTCTCTCTCTGTCTGCCGGGACATGGATCATCTCTTTCTTCGATGGGGTTCACGGTCGGAGTATTCCCCATACCATACCGCGTCACGAAAGGCACGGGGCGAGGTGTTCCCCTCGGTGGAAACCAGCAGTACACGGGAATCCGGGCCAAGTTCAAGGGCCAGGCGCAGTTCCCGGGCCGGGCCCTCCTCGGCCTCCATGAGAAGGTGCAGCAGGCCGGTGGTCACGGCCCCGGACTCGCCGGAGATGATCACCGGATCGCCCTTCAGCGGCGTGGCCAGCACCCGCATGCCCGTGGCTGCCAGGTAGTCGGGACAGGAGACATAGGCGCTGGCATAATCCCTCAGCAGCTCCCAGCTGATGGTGTTGGGCTCGCCGCAGGCAAGACCGGCCATCAGGGTGTCCAGGGCACCACGCACCGGGTGCGGCCTGCCGTCACCGATCAGGGCCGAGATATAGATGCAGTTTGCCCGCTCGGGCTCAACGATGATACACTTGGGCATCCGCCTGCCGAGGATGGAGGCCAGATAGCCCACCACTCCGCCGGCAAAGGACCCCACCCCCGCCTGGAGAAAGACATGGGTGGGGGCCGCCACTCCCTGTTCCCGCATCTGCTCCAGGGCCTCCACCGCCAGGGTGGCATATCCCTGCATGATCCAGGTGGGAATATCCTCGTATCCCGGCCAGGCCGTGTCCTGGATGATCACCCAGCCATGTTCCCCGGCCATCCGTTCGCAAAGACGCACCGCCTCGTCATAGTTTCCATCGATGATGGTGGCCTCGGCGCCAAGGGACCGGATATTCTCCAGCCGCACCGGATCAGAGCCCCTGGGCATGTAGACGACGGCCCGCTGCTTGAGCTGGCGGGCAGTCCAGGCCACGGCCCGACCATGATTGCCGTCGGTGGCCGTGGTAAAGGTGATATCGCCAAGCCGTCCACGCACCTCCCGGGAGCGCAGGTCATTCTGGGAAATCCCGCCAATATCCCAGCCCAGACGGGTGGCAAGGTAACGGCCTATGGCATAGGAGGCACCAAGCACCTTGAAGGCGTTCAGGCCGAACCGGTGCGACTCGTCCTTGACAAAGAGACTGCCAAGACCGAGATATCCGGCCAGGTGCGGCAGGGCGACCAGTGGTGTGGGGGTGTATTCGGCAAAACCCCGGTGGTAGGTCCTGGCCCGGCCCGCCTCCCCGGCCGAGAGCAGACCCGGATCGGCACCCCGGCCCGGAACCTTCACAGCCTGGTTGAGAACATATGCTATGGTCATCGCTCCGCACCCCGGTCCGCTGCTACAGGGCGGCAACCGCGTCTATCTCCACCCGGGCCCCCAGGGGCAGGGCCGTCACCTGTACCGTGGACCTGGCCGGATAAACACCGTCGAAGAACGCGGCGTATTCCTCATTGACTGCCGTAAAATCGGCAAGATCAACAACAAATATCCCACAGCGCAGGATATTGGCCATTGACATGCCGGCCGCCTCGACAATGGCCATGATATTGCGCATGCTCTGCCGGGTCTGCTCCCGGATATCCCCGGATATCTCCCCGGTTTCCGGATCAAGGGGGATCTGCCCCGAGACATAGAGGGTCCCGCCATGCCGAACTCCCTGGGAATAGGGACCAATGGCGGCCGGGGCACTCTCCGTACTGACAACGTCTCTGCTCATGTTCTCCTCCGTTGATGGACTGAAAATCAGGGGCCAGGTTTCGGGGGCCATGACGATTTATAAAATTTTAAAATTTTACTGACAAGCAGAAAAAGGAGAAACCCAGGGACTTTTTCCGGAACCAAGCTGCAAACTGCTTTTTATCACCACATCAAAGCGAAACTTTCGCAGGTAATTCCGATCGCAGCCACAGGTTTCCCGTTACCGGAGGGCAAAAGCCCGTTGACATAAATTTATACATTTTGTAAAAAACACCAACTGTACTACCCGCTCACAGGACAGCAACGGTGCACCGCCATCGGCAACTACATTGAAGCACCGGCACTTTTACACCGGACAGACTCCGCGTCTCTCCAGGAGCGACAGATATCATGTCCACACCCGACTTTGCGCGTATCAACGAACTTGCCAGGACCTATGAACCGGAGATGACCCGTTTTCTGCGGGACATGGTCGCCATTCCCAGCGAGAGCTGCCAGGAAGAACAGGTTGCCCTCCGGATCAGGCAGGAGATGGAAAAGGTGGGATTTGACCGGGTCGAGATCGATCCCATGGGCAATGTCATCGGCACCATCGGCAACGGCCCCCGACTGATCGCCTTCGACGCCCACATCGACACCGTGGGCATCGGCGTGGCCGACAACTGGGCATTCGATCCCTACCAGGGCTTCGAGGACAACGAGTGTATCGGCGGCCGGGGCACCTCGGACCAGGAGGGCGGCATGGCCTCCATGGTCTATGCCGGCAGGATAATCAAGGAGCTGGGACTTGCCCGGGACTGCACCGTGGTCATGGCGGGCACGGTGCAGGAGGAGGACTGCGACGGTCTCTGCTGGCAGTATCTCATCCGTGAACAGGGCCTGCGGCCCGAATTCGTGGTCTCCACCGAACCAACGGACGGCGGTATCTACCGGGGCCAGCGGGGCCGCATGGAGATCCGGGTCGAGGTCAAGGGGGTCTCCGCGCATGGCTCGGCCCCGGAGCGCGGCGACAACGCCATTTTCAGGATGGCCGCTATCCTTGCCGAGCTCGAAGAGCTGAACACCCGGCTGAAAGAGGACGACTTTCTCGGCAAGGGCACGCTCACCGTCTCCCAGATCTTCTCCACTTCACCCTCCCGCTGTGCCGTGGCCGACGGCTGCGCCATCTCCGTGGATCGCCGCCTCACCGTCGGCGAGGACGCCCAGCTTGCCATCTCCCAGATCGCGGAACTGCCTGCCGCCCGGGCGGCAGGCGCCAGGGTGAGCATGTACACCTATGCCACTCCTTCCTACACCGGCCTGGTCTATCCCACGGACTGCTACTTCCCCTCCTGGGTGGTGCCCGAGGAACATCCGGCCGTACAGGCAACGGCCCGGGCTTACCGAAAACTCTTTGGCCATGCCCCGCGCATCGACAAGTGGACCTTTTCCACCAACGGCGTGGCCATCACCGGTATGCATGATATTCCCACCGTGGGCTTCGGCCCCGGCAAGGAGGCCCAGGCGCACGCCCCCAACGAGAAGACCTGGAAGGAGGATCTCGTCCGTTGCGCTGCCCTGTACGCAGCTCTTCCCGACACCTACACCTCAAGAGAGTGACGGAGAGCGAGGTGGCACGGCAGCGGGCGGTCATCGCCATTGGCGGCAATTCCCTGATTCAACACCGTGACCGGCAGACGGTGGAGGATCAGTACCGGGCCATCTGCGAGACCTCCCGCCACATGGCCGTCCTGGTGGAACAGGGGTACCAGCTCATCATCAGTCACGGCAACGGGCCGCAGGTGGGATTTATCCTGCTGCGCTCGGAGATCGCCCGCCGGCAGGTCGGCCTGCACATCGTGCCCCTGAGCGCCTGCGTGGCCGACACCCAGGGCGCCATCGGCCTGCAGATCCAGCAGGCGCTCGGCGACGAACTGCACTGCCGGAATCTGCCGGAGCCGGTGGTCACCGTGGTCACCCAGGTGGAGGTGGATCCGGCCGACCCCGGCTTTTCTCATCCGGACAAGCCCATCGGTGAATTCTACCCCAGGGAAGAGCTCCCCACCCTGCGGGCGCAGCATCCCGGCTGGATCATGCAAGAGGATACCAACCGGGGTTTTCGGCGGGTGGTTCCCTCGCCCGTACCCAGGCGTATTGTCGAGATCGAGGCGATCAAAACCCTTCTCGCCGGCAGACACCACGTGGTTGCCGCCGGTGGCGGCGGCGTGCCTGTGGTGCGAAAGGCTGGAGGCCTCCGGAGCATCGACGCGGTCATTGACAAGGACCGGACCGCGGCCCTGCTGGCCACGGAGCTTGCGGCCTCGCTCCTGGTGATCTCCACGGCGGTGGAACAGGTCAAGCTGAACTACGGCACCCCCGGAGAACGGGCCATCGGCCAGGTCACTGCCCGGGAGATGCAACGCTATCTCGACCAGGGCCATTTTGCGCCGGGTTCCATGGCGCCGAAGATCGAGGCGGCCATCTCCTTTCTCGAAAACGGCGGGCAGCGGGTCATCATCACCAGTCCCGAGAATATCGGCAAGGCCATCCGGCATAACCGGGGAACCCATATCGTGCCCTGAGAGTAATGGTTCACCGCTGTCGGCAACCACCCGAAGATAGTGATATCTTTTACGCCCTGACATCGGGGACGGGACAAAAGCGGCGGCATCTCAATGCAGTACAGATATCGATGTACTGTTACGGACCGGGAAAACGGTTTCCTTCGTAAAAGTTCAGGTAGTTGCTGATAGCGGTGAATTATCACTTTCATTCAACCATACCAGGGAGTCTTCATGGATACCATCGGCATCACTGCACTGATCAGGGAGCTTGCCGCCCTTGATTACCACACCATGCACAACAGGGATTTTCTCCTCACCTGGGAGAAGGCCGACGACGAGATCGCCGCGACCTTCACGGTGGCGGAGATCCTGCGCGGCCTGCGGCAGCGCAACATCACCAGCCGCCTCTTCGATTCCGGGCTCGCGGTTTCGCTCTTCCGGGACAACTCCACCCGCACCCGTTTCTCCTTTGCCAGCGCCTGCAACCTGCTCGGCCTCACCGTCCAGGACCTGGACGAGAGCACGTCCCAGATCGCGCACGGGGAAACCGTGCGCGAGACCGCCACCATGATCTCCTTCATGGCCGATGTCATAGGTATCCGCGACGACATGTATATCGGCCGCGGCAATACTTACATGCGCCAGGTGGCTTCGGCGGTGCAGGCAGGGTTTGACGAGGGTGTGCTCCGGCAGCGTCCCACCCTGGTCAACCTGCAGTGTGACATCGACCACCCTACCCAGTCCATGTCCGACATGCTGCACATCATCAACACCTTTGGCGGGGTCGAGAACCTGGCCGGCAGAAAGATCGCCATGACCTGGGCCTATTCCCCCTCCTACGGCAAGCCGCTCTCCGTGCCCCAGGGCGTGATCGGCCTGATGACCCGCTTCGGCATGGACGTGGTGCTGGCCCATCCGCCCGGCTACGAGGTCATGCCGGAGGTGGAAGAACTGGCGAGGCGTCAGGCAGCGCAGTCCGGCGGTTCGTTTGCGCGGGTGGATTCCATGGCCGAGGCCTTTGCCGGCGCAGACATCGTCTATCCCAAGAGCTGGGCGCCCTTTGCGGCCATGGAACGGCGCACCGAGCTGTACGACCAGGGCGACATGAAGGGGATCGGCGCCCTGGAGCAGGAGCTGCTCGTTCAGAACAGCGAGCACATGGACTGGACCTGCACCGAAGAGCTGATGCGGACCACGGAGGGTGGCGCGGCCCTGTACATGCACTGCCTGCCAGCAGACATCACCGGCGTTTCCTGCGACCATGGCGAGGTGGAGGCCCCGGTCTTTGACCGTTACCGCGTCCCCCTCTACCGGCAGGCCGGGTACAAGCCCTATGTCATCGCCGCCATGATCCTGCTGGCCAGGAAGGAAAACGCGGCCGATACCCTGGCCGCCATCCTGGAGGGGCAGCGCCCCAGAATTCGCTGAAACCCGAACAAACATTGAGGGTTCGTCCATGATACCCCTGACACTCAACGGCGAAACGATCCGGTTCACCGGCGACGAAAAGACCTCGCTCCTCTCTTTTCTGCGCAACGAGCGGGGGCTTACCGCGGCCAAAGACGGCTGTTCCGGCCAGGCGGCCTGCGGGGCCTGCCTGGTGGAGGTGGACGGCCGTCCTGCCCTGGCCTGTGCCACACCCATGAAGAAGGTGGCCGGCAAATCGGTCACCACCCTGGAGGGACTGCCCGAGTCGCTGCTCCAGACCTTGGGCCGGGCCTTTGTCGACAGGGGCGCGGTACAGTGCGGTTTCTGTACCCCCGGCTTTCTCGCCCGCACCCGGATCCTGCTTCTGGAAAACCCCGATCCCACCAGGGAAGAGGTAATCCGTGCCCTGCGTTTCAACCTCTGCCGCTGCACCGGCTACGTCAAGATCGTGGACGCGGTGCTCGAGGCGGCCCGGGCCCTGCGCGAGGGACGGGACACGCCTCTTGAAGAAGGTGCGGGCATCGGTGTCTCCAGCCCCAAGTTCAGGGCCGTTGACCGGGCCATCGGCAGGAAGCCCTTTGTCGATGATCTCCGTTTCGAAGGCATGCTGCACGGTGCCCTGAAATTCTCCGATCACCCCCGGGCCCGGGTACTCTCCATCGATATCAGCCGCGCCGAGAAGGCCCCCGGAGTCAGGCGGGTGCTGCTGGCCCGGGATATCCCCGGCCGGCGCAACTCCGGCCTGATCGTCGAGGACTGGCCGCTCATGATCAAGGAGGGCGAGATCACCCGCTATATCGGCGACGTGCTGGCCTCGGTGGTGGCCGACACCGAGGCCAGGGCCAGGGCGGCGGTGGGACTCATCGAGGTGGAATACCAGGTGCTGGAGCCGCTGCTGGACATGCGGAAGGCCCTGACCAGCCCCATCCACGTGCACGAGGGCGGCAACCTGCTGGGCGAGAAGATCATCCGTCGCGGTGATACCGATGCCCTGCTGGCGGGTTCGGCCTTTCGGGCCAGCGGCACCTTCACCACACCCACCATCGATCACGGCTTTCTGGAGACCGAATGCGCGGTGGTGCTCCCCCGGGGAAACGGCATCAAGGTCTTTTCCCAGACCCAGGGGCCCTACCGGGAACGCGACGAGATCGCCCACCAGCTCGGCCTTGCCGAAGAGCAGGTGGAGGTGGAGGTGGTGGACTGTGGCGGCGCCTTCGGCGGCAAGGAGGACATGACCGTGCAGGGACACGCGGCCCTGGCCTGCCACCTGCTGGGAGTACCGGTCAAATTCAAACTCACCCGGCCCGAGTCCATCCGCATGCACCCCAAGCGGCACCCCACCATCATGGAGTATGAGATCGGCTGTGATCAGCGGGGCAGACTCACGGCCCTGCGTGCCCGGATCATCGGTGATACCGGGGCTTATGCCTCGGTGGGCGGACCGGTCATGGACCGGGCCGGCACCCATGCCTCGGGCGGCTACCACTTTCCGGCCGTGGATATCGAGGCCAGGAGCGTGTACACCAACAATATCCCCTGCGGTGCCATGCGCGGCTTCGGGGTCAACCAGGCCACCTTCGCCCTGGAAAGCCTGATTGACGAGCTGTGCGCCAGGGGCGGTTTCGACCGCTGGCAGTTCCGCTACGACAACGCCCTTGACATCGGCTCCATGCTGGCGCCGGGCCAGGTGCTCACCGCCAGCGTCGGCCTCAGGCAGACCCTGCTGGCCGTCAAAGACGCCTATGACCGGGCCCCCTACAAGGGGCTTGCCTGCGCGGTGAAAAACTGCGGCGTGGGCAACGGTATTCCCGAGCTCTCCCGGGTGATCCTGGAGATCGGTGAAGGCGGCCGCATCACCCTGCACCACGGCTGGACCGAAATGGGCCAGGGCATACATACCGTGGCCCGGCAGATGCTCTGCGAGGCCACAGGTATCAGGGATATCGACCTGATCACTCCCGTTGTCACCACGGCCTCCGGCGCCGTGGGGGGGCCGACCACGGCCAGCCGCGGCAGCCTGCTCCTCGGCCGGGCCATCATCGACGCGGCAGCGAAGCTGAAACGGGACCTGTCGACCCACAGCCTGGACGAGCTTGCCGGCCGCACCTACCATGGCGAGTTCCTCTGCGACTGGACCCGGGCCGAAGGCGAGCCGGGCAGGATCATCTCCCACATCTCCTACGGCTATGCCACCAATCTGGCCATCCTCAACGAGGAGGGCGAACTGGTGAAGATAATCGCTGCCCATGATGCCGGCAGGATCCTCAATCCCAGGCTGTTCGAGGGCCAGATCGAGGGCGGCGTGGCCATGGGCGTGGGCTATGCGCTCTCGGAAAAGGTCCCGCTGAAAGATGGTTACCTGACCTCCGGCAGGTACCGGGCCCTGGGCCTGCCCAGGATCGGCGAGCTGCCCGAGATCGAGGTGATCGGCGTGGAGTCCGATGACCCGGAAGGCCCGTTCGGAGCCAAGGGCGTGGGCGAGATCGGTTCCATCCCCACGGCCCCGGCCATTGCCAATGCCTTCCGTGACTTCGACGGCAAGAGGAGATATTCCCTGCCCCTGGAAAGGCCCGCCAAGTAACCAGGAGATACCCTCATGACCCTGTACCTGAAAGATTGTCGATATCTCGATGACGCGACCCTGGAGATCACCCGCACCGACCTGGCCGTCACCCCGGGTACGGCCGGCGCCCTGCGGTTGGTTCCGGAGGTGCCGCAGGCAGACGAACTGCAAGCGGACGACCGCATCCTGGACTGCAAAGGCCGGTTCGTCACCCGCAGTTTCGGCTGCGGCCACCATCATATCTATTCCACGCTCTGCCGGGGTATGCCCGCACCCCCCCGGGCACCGGCCAGCTTCACCGAGGTGCTCGAGTATATCTGGTGGCGGGTGGATGCCCGCCTGGATCATGACATGATCGAAGCCAGCGCCCTGGCCGCGGCCCTGCAGATGGCCCGGCGCGGGGTCACCTTCTGCATCGATCACCATGCCTCGCCCCTGCACGTGGAAGGCAGCCTGGAAACCATTGCCCGCGCCTTTGAGCGCTGCGGTATCGGGCACCTGCTCTGCCATGAGTCCTCGGACCGCAACGGCCCGGAGGCTGCGGAAAAGAGCCTGGCCGAGCATGAACGCTACCTGGCCTCGGGCCGACCCGGCCTCATCGGCCTGCATGCCTCCTTCACCGTGGGGGACGAACTGCTGCGCCGATCCGTGGAGCTTGCCCGCAAGTTTGACACCGGCCTCCACATCCATGTTGCCGAAGACCGGTTCGACCAGGAGCATTGCCAGAAGAAGTACGGAAAACGGGTGGCCGAGCGGTTGCGGGACATGGGCGGCCTGGAAAGCGGCAAGACCATCCTCGCCCACTGCGTGCACTGTGACGGGAACGAACGAAAAATCATCGCCGATGCCGGGGTCTGGGTGGTCTCCAACGTGGAATCCAACCAGAACAACAATGTGGGGTTGAGCGACTATGACTGGACAGACAGGGTCATGCTCGGCACCGACGGCATGCACAACGACATGCTGCGCTCGGCCAGGGCCCATCACCTCTGCTGCTCCACCACCGGAGGCATCGGCTATGACGAGGTGTACCGCAGGTTCCGCAACGTGCACGCCTACCTGGCCCAGTTTCCCGGCATCGGCGATGGCGCCAACAACCTGGTCATCCTCGACTACGATACTCCCACCGAACTGACAAACGACAACTTCCACGGCCATTTCCTCTTTGGCCTGGAGGCCCTGCACGTGCACACGGTCATTGCCCGGGGCAGGGTGATCGTCGAGGACCGCCGCTCCACCCTGGTGGACGAGGACGAGGTCCTGGCCTATGCCCGCGAGCAGGGGCTGCGGCTCTGGCAGGCCCTGGAGCGTTAGATGCGCACCCTGGTGACAAACACCACCCTGCTCACCGCCCGGGGCAGACGACGGGGTGACATCCTGATCACGGATGGACGGATTGTCGCCATCGAAGAACGTATCGAGGTGCGGGACTGCCCGGTCATCGATGCCCGGGGCTGCCTTGTCCTGCCCGGCGGCATCGACGTGCATACGCATCTCAACCTGCAGGTCGGCGACCAGCGGGTCAGTGACGGATTTCTTGCCGGAACCAGGGCCGCGGCCTTTGGCGGCACCACCTGCGTTATCGAGCATCCCGGTTTCGGCCCGGAGGGCTGCAGCCTGCTGCACCAGGTTGAATCCTACCGCGCCCTGGCCCATGGCCGCAGCCTGGTCGATTACGGCCTGCATGCAGTGATCCAGCACGTGGATACCGGGGTACTGGCCGCCATTGCCCGGCTGCCCGGGCAGGGCATCACCAGCCTCAAGGTGTATCTCACCTATTCCGGCCGCCTGAACGACGAGGAGATCATCGCGGTGCTGCAGGCGGCCCGGCGCGCCGGGGTCCTGGTCTGTTTCCATGCCGAAAATCACGCCATCATCTCGGCCCGCACCCGGATGCTCCGGGCTGCCGGCCGCCAGGCATCGCCTGCCAGCCATCCGGCAAGCCGCCCTGCCTACGGCGAGGCCGAGGCCATCTGCCGCCTGATCTGCCTGGCCCGGGCCGCCGGGGACGTGCCCATCTACATCGTCCACCTGTCCACGGCCGAAGGGCTGGCCCATATCCGGCGGGCACGGCGCCAGGGCAGCGAAATTCTAGCTGAAACCTGTCCCCAGTACCTGCTGCTCACCGATACCTGCTATCTCGAGCCGGGGGATGCTGCCTATCAGTACATCATGGCGCCGCCGCTCAGGCGCAAGCAGGACTGCGAGGCCCTGTGGGAAGGGCTGGCCGACGGCTCCATCGACGTGGTGGCCACGGACCACTGCTCCTTTTCCCTTGCCCGGAAACTGCAACAGGGCCGCGAGGATGTGTTCCGGGCCCCCGGCGGCATCCCGGGGGTGGAGACCCGATTGCCCCTGCTCTATACCGAGGGCGTGGCAACGGGCCGGATCGACGAGGCCTGTTTTGTCCGACTCATGGCAGCCAACCCGGCCCGTATCATGGGGCTGGCCCCGCACAAGGGGGATATAACCGAGGGCGCGGATGCGGATCTGGTCTTCCTCGATCCGGGCCGCAGGGTCAGGCTTTCCCCCGATGTCCTGCACCAGCAGGTGGACTACACCCCCTTTGCCGGCATGGAGCTCTGCGGCTGGCCCTCGCGGGTGCTGTTGCGGGGAGAGACCATTATCGAAGACAAGCGGTGCTGCACGGACGGCGGCAGCGGAAATTTTGTGATGCGGAATTGTTCACCACCATGACAACACCTGTAAATCCTGCAAAAACCGTGACGGATCAGCAGCACGCCAACGACCGGGAGGACGCATGAAAAAGGATCTTTTCTTCTGTACCGACATCGATGTTCTCCTTGACTGGATCCTGCGGGATCTTGCAGGGAACAACGAAATATTCGGCCTGGGCCGGGAGCAGTTTTTTCTCGCCGGCAGCGCCGAGCCCTTTCGTATGCGCCGCTACGGCAGATTACTGGAAACCCCGCTGGGCGTGGCCTCGGGGCCGCACACCCAGATGGCCCAGAACATCGTGGCCGCCTGGCTCACCGGCAGCCGCTACATCGAACTGAAGACCATCCAGGTGCTGGACGAGCTGGATGTGACCAAACCCTGCATCGACATGACCGACGAGGGCTACAACTGCGAGTGGTCCCAGGAGCTGAAGCTGGACGAATCCTTCAACGAGTACCTCAACGCCTTTGTCCTGCTCCATATCCTCCGTGACCGGCTGGGCCTGGCCGGAGAAGAGGCGGGATTCATCTTCAACATGAGCGCCGGCTATGAACTCAAAGGCATCCACAGCCCGACGGTGCAGCGGTTCTTCGACCGCATGGAGAACTGCAGCCGGGAGCTTGCCGAAAAGATCGAAAAAATCGCGCCCATCTATCCGCGTATCCGTGAGCTGGAGATCCCCGCCCGCATCAGCGACTCGCTCACCATCTCCACCATGCACGGCTGTCCGCCGGACGAGATCGAAAAGATCGCCCGTTATTTCATCGAGGATCGCGGCTATCACACCACCATAAAACTCAACCCCACCCTGCTTGGGCCGGAACGGCTGCGCGATATCCTGCGCAACCGGCTCGGCTACGATATCGATGTGCCGGACATCGCCTTTGCACACGATCTCAAGTATCCCGACGCCGTCAACCTGATCCGTACACTGCAGCAAAGTGCCGCGGACAAGGGGGTGTCGTTCAACGTCAAGCTGACCAACACCCTGGAGACCGCCAATATCGACCAGGATCTGCCCAAGAGCGAGGCCATGTGCTACATGTCGGGCCGGGCCCTGCATCCGATCTCCATCAACCTGGCGGCCCGCCTGCAGGAGGAATTTGACGGCAACCTGGATATCTCCTTTTGTGCCGGTGTCGACACCTTCAACATTGTCGACACCATCTGCTGCGGGCTGAGCCCGGTCACGGTCTGCTCGGACGTGCTCAAGCCCGGCGGCTATGCCCGCATCAGCCAGTCTGCGCAGACCATCCGCCAGGCCATGAAAAAGGCCGGGGCCGACTCCCTGGATGCCCTCATCTGCAGGCGCGCGGGCATGGAGGATGTGCGGCTGGCGAGCCTTGCCAACCTCAGGAAGTATGCAGAAGAGGTACTTGCCTCGGGCCGGTATGCCAAGGACCGCTTCCCCTACCGCAGTATCAAGACCGGGCGTAGCCTGTCCGAATTCGACTGTGCCTCCGCTCCCTGCGTCACCAGTTGCGGTGCGGCCCAGGATGTGCCCCGCTACATGGACTATACGGCCCGGGGCAGGCTGGACAAAGCCTACCGGGTCATCCTGGCCACCAATCCCTTTCCCAACATGCAGGGCATGGTCTGCGATCATCCCTGCCAGTCCCACTGTACCCGTATCAACTATGACGCGCCCCTCCTCATCCGGGAGATCAAGCGTTTTGTCGCGGAAAACCATGGCAACGAGCCCGTGCTTACGCCCCGGCCGGCCAACGGCCGGAGCGTGGCCATCATCGGGGCCGGACCTGCCGGGCTTGCCGCGGCCTTCTTCCTCCGCCTGGAGGGGTTTTCCGTGGCCATCTACGAGGCGCGCGACCATGCCGGCGGCATGGCGGCCGCGGCCATCCCGGTCTTTCGCCTGGACCGGCAGGCCCTGCAAAGGGATATCGACCGTATCCTTGCCCTGGGCGTACGGCTGCACACGGACGTGCACATCGACCGGCAGAAATTCGAGGACCTGCGCACAAGCCATGACTTTGTCTTCCTCGGCATCGGCGCCCAGGAGGGAGCCCGTCTCGGTATTCCCGGCGAGGAGAGCGACGGGGTGTTCGACCACCTGGACTTCCTGCACGCGGTCAACAGCGGCACGCCGCCAGCGGCCGGCAGCCGGATCATTGTGATTGGCGGCGGCAATTCGGCCATGGACGCGGCCCGCAGCGCCAGGCGGCTGGTGGACAGGGATGGCGAGGTCACCATCGTCTATCGCCGCACCCGCCGCCAGATGCCCGCTGACCTGGAAGAGGTCCGCGACGCCCTGGCCGAGGGTGTGAACATTGTCGAGCTGGCCGCGCCCGTTGCGGTGCGGACGGAAGATGGCCGGGTATGCGGGCTCGAGGTGACGCCCATGCGCCTGGGCAGGCCCGATGATTCCGGACGCCGCAGCCCGATCCCGGACCCGGCACGGAAAACCGCTGTTCTTCCTGCCGACTCCATCATCGTCGCCATCGGCCAGCGGGTAGTGCTCGATTTCCTGCCCGAGGCGGGCCTCAGGGTGAATCCGCAGACCCTTGAAACCGGGATGAAGGGCATGTTCGCCGGCGGTGATGTGGTCCGCATCTCCTCCCTGATCAATGCCATCGGCCACGGGCGGCGGGCGGCCGAGGCCATCATCGGAACCTGCGGACTTGCTCCCGTACACCATCTTGCGCCACCCGACGACCGGCAGCCCGATCTCAGAGCCCTGCGACTGAAGGCCGGACAACGGCAATTCGGCCCGGCTGTACCGGAACGGCCGCCGGGAGAGCGCATCGACTTTGCCCCTTACGTGGGCACGCTTTCCAGGGAAGATGCCATGCGCGAGGCATCCCGCTGTCTGCAGTGCGATCTTGTCTGCAATGTGTGCGTCACGGTCTGTCCCAACCGCGCCAACATGGCGCTGCCGACAATCCCCCTGCGCTGGCCGGTGCAGGAGATCCGGCCGGATGGTTCACTGGTACGTACAGGCGAGGCAGCCATCAGCCAGGCCTGCCAGGTGATCAATGTGCCGGATTTCTGCAATGAGTGCGGCAACTGCCGCACCTTCTGCCCCACCAGCGGCGCCCCCTACCGGGACAAACCCAAGGTGCACCTCTCCGAAGAAAGCCTTTCCGCGCATGGCCAGGGGGTCTTTCCGGCCGGAGACGGAACCATGCTGGTCATGGAAGAGGGAAGAAAAGGAACGCTGCGCGACCAGGGCGACACATTTTTCTTTGAAGATCACCGTCTGCAGGTTACCATCGGCCGCGATACGCTTGCCGCCGAATCGGCGTGCCTGCTGGAGGAGATCACGGAAAATATCAGCCTTGCGCCGATCACCCGGGCGATAGTCCTCCACCGGCTGCTGGAACAGCATCCCCTGTTCGGCCATCATGCCCGGTAATCCGGCAGAATTGCGCATCATCCTGCGCGGCGCCGGTGACCTGGCCACGGGTGTCGCCCTGCGGTTATACCGGGCCGGGCTGCGCCGGATGCTCCTCCTGGAGATGCCGCAGCCGCTGGCAGTACGGCGGCTGGTCTCCTTTTGCGAGGCCGTGCCTCTCGGCAAACTGGAGGTGGAGGGGATTACCGCCTGCCGCATCCATTCTCCCGCCCACTGGCAGCAGGCCGTGGCCGGAGACAAGATCCCGGTCCTGGTCGATCCCGGAGGTGACAGCATCAACGAGCTGCGACCCGATGTGGTCATCGATGCCATCATGGCCAAGCGCAACCTGGGCACGCGCATCACCGATGCGCCACTGGTCATCGGCCTGGGGCCGGGATTCACCGCAGGCCGGAATGTGCACTGCGTCATCGAGACCATGCGTGGCCACACCCTGGGCCGGGTCATCCATGAAGGCGCTGCCCTGGCCGATACCGGGGTGCCGGGAACCATTGGCGGCTACAGCTCCGAGCGGCTGCTGCGGTCACCTGCGGCCGGCATCTTCACCACAGACCACGATATCGGCGACAGCGTGGCTGCCGGCGATACGGTGGGCCGGGTTGGTGACAGAAAGGTCCGTGCCCGGATCAGCGGCACGCTGCGGGGCCTGCTCCGCACGGAGAGCCCTGTTACCGCCGGGACCAAGCTGGGCGATATCGATCCGCGAAACAAACCCGGCAACTGTACCCTGGTCTCGGACAAGGCCCTGGCCATTGGCGGCGGTGTGCTTGAGGCCATCCTGGGCCGGCACACCGGAAATGGCAGATAAGTCAGTATTTCAAAGTGGTTGCCGATGGCGAGCAACTGTTACGAACCACCGACTGAGGAGGGAGAAGAGATGAGCGAAGAAACCAGGCATGCCGAACACCCGCCGACAGCCGGCAACAGCTATGCCACTGATCTCATCTTCGGCCTGGAAGACAGACCGCCGGTGCTGATCGCCTTTTTCGCGGCCATGCAGCACATGCTGGCCTCCATTGTCGGCATTGTCACCCCGCCCATCATCATCAGCAATGCCCTTGGCCTGGAAGTGGCGGATGCCTCATATATCATCAGCATGACCCTGCTCATATCCGGGGTTGCCACCTTTATCCAGGCAAAACGCA
Organism: Desulfobulbaceae bacterium; assembly: GCA_026987195.1. Classification (GTDB taxonomy): domain Bacteria; phylum Desulfobacterota; class Desulfobulbia; order Desulfobulbales; family Desulfobulbaceae; genus DRKI01. The sequence goes on from JALSNC010000054.1 coordinate 38,937, forward strand.
TGGGGCCGATGGGCTCGGGCCTGCTCGCCATGCAGGGAACGAGCTTCGCCTTTCTCGGGCCGATCATCGGCGCCGCCATTGCCGTCAAGAACGAGGCCGACGCCCATACGGCCCTGGCCGTGGTCTTCGGATGTATCATGCTGGGATCGTTCATCGAGATGTTCATCAGCCGCTTCCTGCACATGGCCCAGCGTATCTTCACCCCTGTGGTCACCGGTGTGGTGGTCACCCTGATCGGCCTTACCCTGATCAAGGTGGGCCTGGTCTCCATGGCCGGTGGTTTCTACGTGATGAAAAACGTGCCCGATGCCTTTGCCAGCCTGCAGAATCTGGGTATAGCCTTCCTGGTGCTGGCCATTATCGTGGCACTCAACATGAGCAAGAACCAGTACCTGCGCATGTCCTCCATTGTCATTGGTCTTGCCGTGGGCTACGTGCTGGCCGCGTTTCTCGGCATGGTCAACTTCTCCCGCCTGCATGACCTCAACCTGATCACCATCCCCCAGCCGCTCAAGTACGGGGTGGACTTTTCCTGGGGCGCCTTTTTCGCCATCGGCCTCATCTACGTCATCACCTCCATCGAGTCCATCGGCGACCTGACCGCCACCTCGATGATCTCCAGGGAACCGGTGGTGGGCAGGCTCTATATGCGGCGGATCAAGGGCGGCATCCTCGCCGATGGTTTCAACTCCTTTCTGGCCGGACTGTTCAATACCTTTCCCAACACCACCTTCAGCCAGAACAACGGAGTCATCCAGCTCACCGGCGTGGCCAGCCGGTATGTGGCCTACTATATCGCCGGCATCCTGGTTATCATGGGGCTGTCGCCGGTACTGGCCGGCATCTTCCGCATCATGCCCGAGCCGGTGCTCGGCGGCGCCACCATCCTGATGTTCGGCACCGTGGCCGTGGCCGGGGTCAAGATCCTTGCCACCCAGAAACTGGACAACCGCTCCACCCTGATCATCGCCGTGTCCCTGGGCCTGGGCCTGGGCGTGACCATGGTGCCGGATGTCCTGAAAAACTTTGCCCCGCCAGAGATCAGGAATGTCTTTTCCTCGGGCATCACCACCGGCGGCCTGGCCGCCATCATCCTCAACCTGCTCTTGCCCGGAAAGAACGATGACCGGTAACCCTGCCCCATACCCGGCCACCCGGGAGGTACACGTATGAGCGTGGGAACAGCAGTGATCCGCAAGGACGCGCGGGCCAAGGTGACGGGCAAGGCCCGGTACACCGATGACCAGAGCATGGCGGGCATGCTGGTGGCCCGGTATGTGCGCAGCCCCGTCGCCCACGGCCTGGTCCGGGAGATCGACACCTCGGCGGCCCTGGCCCTGCCCGGCGTGGAGGCGGTGTTCACCTACGAGCACGTGCCGACGACCCTCTTTGCCACGGCCGGGCATCCCTACTCCCTGGACCCTGACCACCGGGACGTGGCCGACCGGCTGCTGCTCACCGGCCATGTCCGTTACCAGGGCGACGAGGTGGCCATTGTCGTGGCCCGGGACGAGCTGACCGCGAAAAGAGCGGCCGCCCTGGTACGGGTGGAGTATGATGAGCTGCCGGTCTGCACCACCCCGGAGGCGGCCCTGGCCCACGGAGCGCCCGCCATCCACGAAGGGGGCAATATCCTCGAGCGCACGGAGCTCACCTTTGGCCCGCCCGTGGCCGAGGCCATGGAGGCGGCGGACCTGCAGCTCGATGGACACTACAACACCCCGGTGGTTCTGCACTGCCACCTGGAAAACCATACCGCCTTTGCCTACATGGATGACAACGACCACATCGTCATTGTCAGCTCCACCCAGATCCCCCATATCTGCCGCCGCATCGTGGGCCAGGCCCTGGACATGGAATGGAGCCGGATCCGGGTGATCAAGCCCCATATCGGCGGCGGCTTCGGCAACAAGCAGGACGTGGTGCTGGAGCCCATGGTCGCCTTCCTGACCCTGCAACTGGGCGGGGTGCCGGTGCGGATCACCCTGGATCGCGAGGAATGCCTGGTCGCCACCCGCACCCGCCACAGCCAGCAGGTAACGGTCCGGGCCGGGCTGAAGCGGGATGGCACCATCACCGGTATCGAGATGGACATCACCAGCAACACCGGCGCCTATGCCTCGCACGGCCATTCCATCCCCATGGCCGCGGGCTCCAAGTTTCGCCATCTCTATCCCCGGACGGCCATCCGCTTCACCGCCACCACCCATTATGCGAATATCCCGGCGGCAGGAGCCATGCGCGCCTATGGCTCACCGCAACTCTTCTTCGGCCTGGAATGTTTGCTCGATGACGCGGCCCGCAGCCTGGGCGTGGACCCGGTGGAGCTGCGGTTGCACAACGTGGCGCGTGCGGGCGAGATCACCACACCGGACGGCGGAACCCGGTATGCTGTGGCCATTGCCCGGTGCCTGGAACAGGGCCGGGACGCCATTGGCTGGCAGCGCAAGAAAAAAGAGTTGCAAAACCAGGACGGTCCGGTACGCCGAGGCCTGGGCGTGGCCGCCTTCAGCTACGGCTCCGGCACGTACCCGGCCTGCGTGGAGATCGCCGGTTGCCGCCTGGTGCTCAACCAGGACGGCTCCGTGCACATGCAGATCGGCGCCACCGAGATCGGCCAGGGCTCGGATACGGCCCTGGCCCAGATGGCGGCCCGCACCCTGGGCATCGACTATGACCGCATCCACGTGGTGTCGCAGCAGGATACCGATGTCACCCCCTTTGATACCGGCGCCTATGCCTCGCGCCAGACCTACGTGGCGGCCCCGGCCGTGCACGAGGCGGCAGAGCGGTTGCGGCAGAAGATCCTGGCCGCCTGCAGCGGGCTGACCGGCACGCCCGCCCGTGAACTGGAGCTGGCAGAGGGCCGCATTATCCGGGCCGGGGAGCCTGCCGAAGAGATCATGTCCCTTGGCGAGCTGGCCCTTTCGGAGTATTATCACAAGGAGCGGGGCGGCCAGCTCGTTGCCGAGGTCTCGGCCAAGACCGTGACCAATGCCCCGAGCTTCGGCTGCACCTTTGTCGATCTGGCCGTGGATATCGAGCTCTGCCAGGTCACCATCCACAAGATCATCAATGTCCATGACGCAGGCCGCATCATCCATCCACTGTCGGCGGCCGGGCAGGTGCACGGCGGCATGGCCATGGCCATCGGCATGGCGCTCTTCGAGGAGCTGCTCATCGACCCGGCAGGCGGCCGCATCTGCAACGGCAACCTGCTGGACTACAAGGTACCCACCTGCACGGATATCCCGGAGCTTGACTGCGCCTTTGTCGAAGAGCCCGACCCCACCAGTCCCTATGGCAACAAGTCCCTGGGCGAGCCGCCCATCATCTCGCCGGCGCCTGCCATCCGCAACGGAATACTCGATGCCACCGGCGTGGCCATCAACGAGCTCCCCATGACGCCCAAGCTCTTGTTCCGCGAGTTCAGAAAAGCCGGGCTCCTGCCTGGGTAAGCAACGGAAAAACGCGTATGTTTGCCATGGAGAACTACCACCGGGCAACGGATCTCAATGATGCCGTCAGGGCCCTGGCCGCGCATCCCGAAGCCCGCGTCCTTGCCGGAGGCACGGATGTGCTGATCCGCCTGCGTGAGGGCGATGGAGCCTTTGCTCACCTGGTGGATATCAACGGCCTGGATGAGTTGCGGCAGATCGACATGGACACGTCAGGCACCATCCGCATCGGTGCCCTGGCCACCTGCACCCGGATCATCGAGCACGAGATCATCCGCAGCCACCTGCCGGTGATCGCCGCCTCCCTGGCCACCATCGGCGGGCCGCAGATCCGCAACATCGCCACCATGGGCGGCAATATCTGCAACGGCGCCGTGAGCGCCGATTCCGCCTGCGCCCTGCTCATCCTCGATACCGAGCTGGTCATCCAGGGACCGGCGGGCGAGCGGACCGTGCCCATCCTGGGATTCCACACCGGCCCGGGGCGCACCATCCTGCGGCGGGACGAGATCCTCAAATATTTTCTTTTCCGGCCCGGGCAGTACCGTGGTATCGGCGCGGCCTACTGCAAGTATGCCATGCGCAGCGCCATGGACATCGCCACCATCGGCTGTGGCGCGGCCCTGCGCATGGAGGGCGACATCATCACCAGCCTGAAACTGGCCTTTACCGTGGCCGCGCCCACGCCCGTCCGCTGCCCGCGCACCGAAGAGGCGGCCGCGGGGAGACGACTGGATGAGGAGACCCTTGCCCTGCTGGCCGGGATCGTGGAAGACGACGTGCAGCCCCGCACCTCCTGGCGGGCTGAACGGGATTTCCGGATGCATATCATCCGCACCCTGGTGCAGCGGGTCACAAGAGAGGCGGCCAACCAGCAAGGAGGTAACTGATGCAACAACTCCCCATCACCCTGCGGATCAACGGACGCGCCTATTCCATGGATGTGGACGTGCGCACCTCCCTGCTCGAGCTGCTGCGCGGCCTGGGATTCACCAGCGTCAAGGAGGGGTGCGGAGTCGGCGAGTGCGGCGCCTGCACCGTGCTGGTGGACGGGGTCGCCGTGGACTCCTGCCTCTATCTTGCCGTCTGGGCCGACAAGCGCGCCATCCGCACCGTGGAGGGCGAATGCGCCGACGGAAGGCTTTCGCCGGTACAGGAGGCCTATATCGAGGAGGGCGCGGTCCAGTGCGGCTTCTGTACCCCCGGCCTGGTCATGACCACCACCAGCTTCCTCGAGCAGCGTGAGAACACCCCCCTCACCAGGGAGGAGATCGCCCGGGGCCATGCCGGCAACCTCTGCCGCTGTACCGGCTATCAGACCATTATCCGGGCGGTGCAGCGGGCCGCGGACAAACAGCGGCGTTCCGGCAGGCGATGACCATGGCGGACAGATACACCCGGCTTGCCGTACGCGGTCACTTTGTCCAGACCAGGGCCGGACAGGGCGATTCCCCGGTCATCCTGGCCGAGGAAGACGGCCTCATGCTGGTGGAGTCGGGCCGCATCACCTGGTTCGGGCCCTGGCAGGAGGGCAGGACGCAGGTGGACGAGCACTGCGAGCTGATCTGCTATGAGCGGGAACAGCTCATTGTGCCGGGCTTTATCGACACCCATGTCCACTATCCGCAACTGGAGATCATAGCTTCCCACGGTGCCCGCCTGCTCGAGTGGCTGCAGCGTTATACATTTCCCGCGGAAATGCGGTATAAGGATAGAGACCATGCCCGGCGCATGGCCCGGTTCTTCATCCGTGAGCTTTTGAAAAACGGCACCACCACGGCCATGGTCTTCTGCACCGTGCATCCCGGCTCTGTGGAGGCGCTCTTCGCGGCAGCAGGCGATGCTGCCATGCGCATCATCGCCGGCAAGGTCCTCATGGACCGCCATGGACCGCCCGAGCTGCTCGACACGCCCGAGACCGGATATGCCCAGAGCCGGGAGCTGATCGAAACATACCATGGGCGGGGACGGCTCCTCTATGCGGTCACCCCCCGCTTTGCACCCACTTCCTCGCCGGAGGAACTGGAGATTGCGGGCCGGCTGCGGGCCGAGTTTCCGCAGACCTGGCTGCAGACCCATCTTGCCGAGACCCCGGAGGAGGTGGCCTGGGTCCGTGAACTCTTTCCCGAACGGGCCGGCTACCTCGATGTGTACCACCACCATGGCCTGACCGGAGAGCGCTGCGTCTTTGCCCACTGCCTCTACCTGGAGGATGCGGAATGGCGCCTGCTGCACGCCACGGGCTCCACCATTGCCTGGTGCCCCACCTCCAACTGCTTTCTCGGCAGCGGCCTCTTTGACCCGGGCCGGGCAGGCGATGAAGGCATCGGCCTGGGCCTGGCCAGTGACGTGGGCGGCGGCACCTCGCTCTCCATGCTCAGGACCGCTGCCGAGGCCTACCAGGTGGCGCACCTGCAGAACCAGCCCTTTGACGCGGCCGAGGGCCTGTTCCGCCTGACCCTGGGCAATGCCCGGGCGCTTGGCCTGGACCACCTGCTCGGCAGTTTCGAGGCCGGCAAGGAAGCCGATTTCGTGGTTCTGGACACCCGGGCCACCGAGCTGATGGCCATGCGCTGCAGCGTGGCCGACAGCCTGGAGGAACAGCTCTTTGCCCTGCTGCTGCTCGGTGATGACCGGGTCATCCGGCACACCTGGGTCAACGGCAGCCTGGTCCATGAACGAACCGAAGCTCCATGCCCGAGACGACCATGACACCACGACTGCAGCTTGAGGGCATGACCAAGGTCTACCCCTCGGTCACGGCCTGCGACCGCATCGACCTGTCCATCATGCCCGGCGAGATCCATGCCGTTCTCGGGGAGAACGGGGCAGGCAAATCCACGCTCATGAAGATGATCTACGGGGTCATCCGGCCCGATGCGGGTCACATCCTCTGGAACGGCGAGCCCGTGGTCATCCGCAACCCGGCCCATGCCCGGCGCCTGGGCATCGGCATGGTCTTCCAGCACTTTTCCCTGTTCGAGACCCTGACGGTCACTGAAAACATCGCCCTGGCCATGGATGGCCGATGCCGTGCGGACCGACTGGCCGGGCGGATCCGCACCGTCTCGGAGCAGTATGGTCTGCCCCTGGATCCGAACCGGCTGGTCCACTCCCTGTCCGTGGGGATACGGCAGCGGGTGGAGATCATCCGCTGCCTCCTCCAGGAGCCGAAGCTGCTCATCATGGACGAGCCCACCTCGGTCCTCACCCCGCAGGCGGTACGCACCATGTTCGACACCCTGCGCCGCCTGGCCGACGAGGGCTGCTCCATCCTCTATATCAGTCACAAGCTCGACGAGATCATGGCACTCTGTCACCGGGCCACCATCATCCGGGGCGGCCGGGTCACCGGCACCGCCGATCCGGCAGGCGAGACCGCGGCCAGCCTGGCCCGGATGATGACCGGCCACGACCTGCCCCGCTGCGCGCAGGATCGGCCCGCACCCGGTACCCAACCATGCCTGGAGATCCATCGCCTCAGCAGGAAGGCAGAGGACCAGTTCGGCACCGATCTTGACGACATCAGCCTGACCGTCAACCGGGGCGAGATCCTCGGCATCGCCGGTATCTCCGGCAATGGTCAGCAGGAACTGCTGCGGGTGTTGAGCGGCGAACAGCGGCTTGATACCCCGGAGACCATCACCATCAACGGTCAGCCTGCTGCCCATCTCGGCCCGGCGGAGCGCCGTGGCCTCGGCCTGGCCTTTGTCCCGGAAGAGCGTATCGGCCGTGGCGCTGTACCGGGACTGTCCCTCACCGAGAACGTGGTCCTCACCGCGCACCGGATGGGCATGGTCAGGCACGGCCTGCTGTGCATGGAACGGGCCGCCGCCTATGCCCGGAACTGCGTACGGTCCTTTGCCGTCAGGTGCGGCTCCATCAACGACCCCGTCAACAGCCTGTCCGGCGGCAACATGCAGAAATTCATCACCGGCCGGGAGATCCTGCAGAACCCGGCCCTGCTCATCGCCTCCCAGCCCACCTGGGGGGTGGACGTGGGTGCGGCCAATGTCATCCGCCAGGCCATCATCGGCCTGCGGAACCGGGGCACGGCCGTGCTGGTCATCTCCGAGGAACTGGACGAGCTTTTCGAGATCTGCGACCGGCTGGTGGTCATCGCCGGCGGCCGGCTGACCCCACCGGTCCCGGTGGCTGCAACCGACCGCGAGGAAATCGGCCTGTGGATGGGCGGCATGTTCCCGGACCGGCCGGCAGTGCCGCAGGAGGCCGGCCATGCTTAGGATCGAGGCCAGGCCCGGGCCGTCGAAGACCATGCGCTATCTGTCGCCGCTGATCGCGGCCCTGCTCATGCTGGTGAGCGGGCTCGTCATCTTCACCCTGCTCGGCAAGGACCCGGGCCGCGCCTTCCACGCCTTTTTCGTGGAACCGGTCAACGACCTCTACGGCATTGGCGAGCTCCTTATCAAGGCGTCGCCACTGATGCTCATCGGTACCGGCCTGGCCGTGGGCTTCCGGGCCTCGATCTGGAATATCGGTGCCGAGGGTCAGCTGACCGTGGGCGCGATCTGCGGGGGGACAGTGGCCATCTGGCTGGCGCAGGTGCAGGCCGGCTGGCTCCTGCCGCTGATGATCCTCTGCGGCGGCCTGGGTGGTATGCTCTGGGCCGCCATCCCTGCCCTGCTCAGGACCCGTTTCCACGCCAACGAGATCCTTGTCTCGCTCATGCTCAACTACGTGGCCATCCTCCTGCTCGCCCTGCTGGTGCACGGCCCGCTCCGTGACCCGGAGGGCTACGGATTCCCCCAGTCCATTCTCTTTGGCGAGGCCGCCACCCTGCCGGTCCTGGTTGAGGGCACCAGACTGCATGCCGGCGTGCTGGTCAGCCTGGCCGGTGTGCTGGCAGGGTGGATTCTGCTGGAAAAGAGCTTTCTCGGCTACCAGATCCGGGTGGCCGGACTGGCCGGCCGGGCTGCCGACTATGCCGGTTTTGACCGCAGCCGGCTGATCTGGACCGGCATGCTGGCCGGCGGGCTGGCCGCCGGTATCGCCGGAGTGCTGGAGGTCGCCGGTCCCATCGGCCAGCTCATCGACTCTGTCTCGCCGGGCTACGGCTACGCGGCCATCATTGTCGCCTTTGTCGGCCGGCTGCACCCCGGCGGCATTGTCCTGGCCAGCCTGCTCATGGCCCTTCTGTACCTGGGCGGCGAGTCCGGCCAGATGAACCTGGATCTGCCCGCCGCAGTCACCGGCATCTTCCAGGGACTCCTGCTTTTCTACCTGCTGGCTGCGGATTTTCTCATCAATTACCGACTCGTCCCCGGTCGCAGGGCAACGGGAGGCAGGCAATGAACGGCCATCTCCTGCTCGAGATCCTGGTGGCGGCCATCGGCGCCGGCACCCCGTTTGTCTACGCCGCTCTCGGCGAACTGGTCACTGAAAAATCAGGCGTTCTCAACCTGGGCGTGGAGGGCATGATGCTGGTGGGGGCCATCTGCGGTTTCATCGGCATGGCCAAGACCGGCAGCCTGCTGGTGGCGGTGCTGGCCGGCATGGGCGCGGGCATGGCCATGGCCCTGATCTTCGGCGTGCTGACCCTGACCCTCATGGCCAACCAGGTGGCAAGCGGCCTGGCCCTGACCATCTTCGGGGTCGGGCTTTCCGCCTTTCTCGGCCTGACCTACACCAGTATCGCCCTGCCCGGAGTGCCGGCCCTGCCCATCCCCTGGCTCAGCGACATCCCGGTGCTCGGGCCGCTCCTTTTCTCCCATGATATCCTGATTTACGGCTCGATCCTGCTGTATGCCGCCATCTCCGGGTTCCTGTACCGGACCCGTGCCGGGCTGATCCTGCGCGGCCTCGGCGAGGCCCCGGAATCGGCCCACGCCCTTGGCTACAACGTCATCGGTATCAGGTACCTCGCCGTGCTCTTTGGCGGCGCCATGGCCGGTCTGGCCGGGGTCTACCTGTCGGTGGCCTATACCCCCATGTGGGTGGAGGGCATGACCGCGGGCCGGGGCTGGGTATCACTGGCCCTGGTGGTCTTTGCCACCTGGCGGCCGTCCAGGGTGATGCTGGGCGCCTATCTCTTCGGCGGCATCACCATTCTCCAGTTTCATATCCAGGGGTTTGGCATCGATATCCCCTCGCAGCTCCTCTCCATGCTGCCCTACCTGGCCACCATTGCCGTCCTGGTCCTGATTTCCAGAAACCGGCAGACCATCCGGCTCCATTCGCCGGCCTCGCTGGGCATACCCTATCATCCCCAATCTTAGAAGGAGGAACCATGAAACGCCACGTCACGCACCTGTTCACCGCCCTCTGCGCCCTGGCCTGCCTGGTCATGGTGGCAGGGACCGCCTCTGCCGCCGACAGACTCAAGGTGGGCTTTGTCTATGTCAGCCCCATCGGTGATGCCGGCTGGACCTTTCAGCACGATCTGGGCCGCAGGGAGATGGAAAAGAACCTGGCCGGCAGGGTCGAAACCAGATATGTGGAAAAGGTGCCGGAAGGACCGGAGGCGGAACGGGTGATCCGCGATCTGGCCAAGAGCGGCTATGACCTGATCTTCACCACATCGTTCGGATACATGAACCCCACCCTCAAGGTGGCGAAGATGTTTCCCGGAAAGTATTTCGAGCACGCCACCGGCTACAAGCTGGCCAAGAACGTGGGCACCTACATGTGCCGCTTCTACGAGGGCCGTTATCTCTCCGGCATCATTGCCGGCAGGATGAGCAGAACAAACCAGCTGGGCTATGTCGCCGCCTTTCCCATCCCCGAGGTGATCCGCGGCATCAACGCCTTTACCCTGGGGGCGAGGTCGGTCAACCCCGAGGCCCGGGTCAAGGTGATCTGGGTCAACTCCTGGTTTGATCCTGGCAAGGAGCGGGAGGCCGCTGAAACCCTGATCAGCCAGGGCGCCGATGTCATCACCCATCACACCGACTCCACCGCGCCGGTGCTCACGGCCGAGGAAAAGGGCGTGTATGCCATTGCCTACCACTCGGATATGTCCAAATACGGTCCCAGGGCCCAGCTCACCGCGGTCATGCATCTCTATGGCAAGTTCTACACCGACACCGCCAGGGCCGTGCTCAACCATACCTGGAAGCCAAAGGCGGTCTGGAGCGGCATCAGGGAGGGTTCCATCAGGCTCGCCCCCATCAGCCCGGTGGTCCCCGAAGAGGTGGTCGCCCTGGTGGAGAAGACCACAAAGAGTATTGCCGACGGCTCCTTTCATCCCTTCCACGGCCCCATCAGGGACCAGGCCGGCAAGGTGGTGGTTGCCGATGGCAAGACCATGAGCGACAGGGAACTGCTGCAGATGAACTACTACGTGGACGGCGTGCTGGGCAGTATTCCCAGGTAGGCGGACGGGCAACGCATCCAGGGCTCAACCCGTGGAGGGGGAATGGACCATATAACCGGGCTTACCTGCCTGATCTGCGGCGCAACTCACGGGCCGGACGAGGTGGAATACGTCTGCCCGGAGCATGGCAACGAGGGCATCCTGGACGTCGGCTATGACTATGACCTGATCGGCAGCCGGATCAGCACACAGTCCCTTGCCGACAACCGGGATCTCTCCATCTGGCGCTACAGGCCCCTGCTGCCGGTGGAACCGGAGGCCCCTGTGCCGCCACTGGCCATCGGCTGGACACCGCTCTACCCGGCACCTGGCCCGGCCGCCGACCTGGGCCTTGCCCACCTGTGGATCAAGGATGACAGCCGCATGCCCACCGCCAGCTTCAAGGACCGGGCCAGCGCCATTGCCGTGGTCAGGGCTGCCGCACAGGGGGCCGAAGTGATCACCACCGCCTCCACCGGCAACGCGGCTGCGGCCCTTGCCGGTATCTGCGCAAGCGTGGGCCGGAAAAACGTCATCTTTGTGCCCGACTCGGCTCCCCGGGCCAAGATTGCCCAGCTCCTGGTCTATAACGCCACGGTCGTCCTGGTTCGAGGCAGTTATGACGCGGCCTTTGAACTCTGCCTGGAGGCGGCAAAGGCCTATGGCTGGTACAATCGCAACACCGGCTACAACCCCTACATGAGCGAGGGCAAGAAGACCGCTGCCTTCGAGATCTGCGAGCAGCTCGGCTGGCAGGCGCCCGATGCGGTGGTCGTCTCCGTGGGCGACGGCTGCATCATCGGCGGCCTGCACAAGGGCTTCAGGGATCTGCTTGCCCTGGGCTGGATCGACCGGATGCCGCGCCTGCTCGGTGTGCAGGCACACGGTTCGGCCTTCCTCTACCAGGCCTGGCGGGACAACGAGGACGTGCTCGGCAAAGGACCGGTCGGCACCACCACCATTGCCGACTCCATCAGCGCCGGCCTGCCCAGGGACCGGCTCAAGGCCATGGCTGCGGTGAGGGAATCGGGTGGCGCCTTTATCCGGGTCGATGACGACGAGATCCTGGCGGCCATCCCCCGGATGGCCAAATGTACCGGTGTTTTCGGTGAACCGGCCGGGGCCGCCGCCTGGGCCGGGCTGGAGCGGGCCGCAGACGATGGACTGATAGCGCGGGACGAGCGCATTGTCGTTGTCAACACCGGCAGCGGCCTGAAAGACATCGACGCCACCATGCAGGCGGTGCAGACGGCCGGGGTGCGTCCCTTCCACATCAATGCCGACATGGACATTGTCCGCCAGATCTTTTCCGCATCCTGACCCGATGCAGACAACCACAGGACCACCCATGCAACCACGAATCGACCTGAAAATCCATGACAGGACCAAGCTGCGCAACGCCATCCAGCGCGCCCGGGAGCAGAAGATCATTATCCCCACCTTCCGGCAGATGATCAATCCCGACCTGATTCCCCGTGCCGTCAAGGCCCGGCTGGCCGATATCGGCCTCTGGGACCTGAACCCCCTCAACCTGTTCCGCATCACCTGGCACAATGAGCCCGTGTCCAGGGGCGGCGGTTTCGGCAGGGTCAACTCCCTGGTGCTGCCCCGGGAGCTGACCGGCATCCCGGCCAGAATCGTCATCCTGCCGGGCAAGTGGTTCCCCACCGGCGCCCACAAGGTCGGGGCCGCCTTTGGTTGCCTGGTGCCGCGTCTGGTCACCGGCCAGTTCGACCCCACGCGCGAGAAAACGGTCTGGCCCTCCACCGGCAACTACTGCCGGGGCGGCGCCTATGATGCCAACCTGCTGGCCTGCGAATCCATCGCCATCCTGCCCGAGGGCATGAGCCGGGAGCGATTCGACTGGCTGGCAAAGGTGGCGGGTGAAATCATCAGGACGCCGGGATCTGAATCCAATGTCAAGGAGATCTTTGACAAGTGCAGGGAACTTTCCAACTCGGGTCAGGCCCTGTGCATCTTCAACCAGTTCGAGGAGTTCGGCAACTACCTCTGGCATTACCAGGTCACCGGCCATGCCATGCTGGAGGTGCTTGAAGAGATCATGGGACCCGAGGACCGGCTTGCCGCCATGGTCTCCAACACCGGCTCCGGCGGCACCATCGCCTGCGGCGATTTCCTGAAGACCCGTTTTCCCGCGGCAAAGATCGTGGCCAGTGAGGCCCTCCAGTGCCCCACCCTCCTCAATAACGGTTTCGGCGCCCACCGCATCGAGGGTATCGGCGACAAGCATGTGCCCTGGATCCACAACGTCCGCAACACCGATGTGGTCACCGCCATCGACGACCATGCGCCCATGGCCCTGATCCGGCTCTTCAACGAACCGGCCGGCCTGGAATACCTCAGCGGCCAGGGAGTGGATCCGGACCTGGCCGGTCGTCTGGACCTGCTCGGCATCTCCAGTGTGGCCAATGTACTGGCCGCCATCAAGACGGCAAAGTACTACGAGATGGATGAAAACGACGTTCTCATCACCGTGGCCACCGATTCCATGGAGATGTACCGGAGCCGCCTGGAAGAACTGGCCCGGGAGGAGGGCGAATTTTCAGCCCGGGATGCGGCCGTGGCCCATCAACGCTACCTGCTCGGCGAACGGTGCGACAACATGCTGGAACTCAGGTATCCGGACAGAAAGCGCATCCACAACCTCAAATATTTCACCTGGGTGGAACAGCAGGGCAAGAGCTTTGAAGAGATCCAGGCCCAGTGGTATGACCGGGACTACTGGGACTCCATCCCCGGCTGTATGGAAAAGATCGACGAACTGATCGGGGACTTCAACCGGGAAACCGGCCTCCTGCGGGAGCTGGCCTAGGCAGTGACGCGGCCCTGGAGATACGGTCCCATGGCCGCCCGTCTCCCTGCCGGGGCGGAAAAAAAGAAATGAGACCTCCGGAAATCACTCTGCCATGATCGAACAGCATCTCCTTCGCCTTCTGGAACAGGGGCATACCCTTGCCCTGGTGACCATCATCGACAAACAGGGATCCGCGCCCCGGCTGCCAGGCTCCAAGATGATCGTCGGGCCGGACGCCATCCTGCACGGCACCATTGGCGGCGGCCGAATGGAACATATGGCCGCCGGGCTGGCGCAAGACATTGCCAGGGGGGCAGATCCGGTTCTCAGGGAGTTTGACCTGCGGGGCAGTGACGACTCGGACATGGTCTGCGGTGGTGTGCAGCTCATCCTCATCGAACGGGTCACTCCGGCCATGAGCGTCATGTTCCGGCAGGCTGTGGACTGCGCTCAGGCGGGCGGTCGCGGCCTGTGGTTGATCGATATCAGCGTGCCGGAGCGGCCAGTCCGTCGGTTTTTCGATCTGGACCGGGAACCTCCCGTCATCGAAGGGCTGGATCCGGCAGCCGTGTTCCGCTGCCGGGCCACCCGGCTCATCAGGCATGGCCGGCAGACCCTGGTGCTTGATCCGCTGCCCGGAACCGGAACAGTGATCCTGTTCGGTGGCGGCCACGTGGCCATGGAGGTGGCTTTTCTTGCCGATTATGCCGGTTTCGAGGTCATTGTCTGCGATGACCGCCGGGAATGTGCCGATCCGGCCCGTTTCTCCATGGCCCGGGAAATTCACCTGGTGGATTTCAGCAATGTCTTCAGGGATATCCATGTGCGCGGAGAGCTCTACCTGCTCATCCTCACCCGCAGCCACAGCCATGACCGGGAGGTGCTGGGCCAGGCCCTGCAGCGACCGGCCCGCTATATCGGCATGATCGGCAGCCGGAAAAAACGTGACCTGCTCTATGCCAACCTGCGCAGGCAGGGGGTTAGCGACGCGGACCTCGCCCGGGTCCACTGTCCGGTGGGCCTCTCCATCGGCTCCGAAACCCCGCGGGAGATCGCCCTCGCCATTGTTGCCGAACTGGTGGCTGCCCGGGCCGGCGTCCTGTAGCCATGGCCCGGCTTGACCGGATCCTCCTGCGGCCCGGCGCGCGATCCGTCGCCATCACTGGCGCCGGGGGCAAGACCTCGCTCATGTTCCTGCTGGCCCGGTATCTGCGGCAGGGGGGAAAACGGGTCATCATCTCCACCACGACCCGCATCCGCAGGCCACAGGCCGGCCAGGGCGGGCAGCTCTGCCTGACCGATGCCGCGGGCGCGGCCGATCACCTGGCCCGGGCACTGGCCAGCCGGGGCCTGGTCACCCTGGCCCGGCGGCTGCTGCCGGACAGCAAGCTGGCAGGCATCGATCCTGACGAGCTGGCAGAAATCGTCCGCAACAGCGGGGCCGATCACCTCCTTGTCGAGGCGGACGGGGCCCGCGGCCGTTCCCTGAAGGCACCGGCCGGGCACGAGCCGGTTATCCCGGCATGGGCGGAATACTGCATCATTGTGGCGGGAATGGACTGCATCGGAGAGAGGCTCGGTCCGGACAGGGTGTTCCGGCCGGAACTGGTCGCCGCCCGCACCGGCATGGCCATGGGCGAGATGATCACCCCAGAAACCGTGGCCCGCCTGGTCCTGCATCCCCAGGGGTTGCTCAAGGGGTGTCCAGAAACCGCCCGCACCTGCGTCCTGCTCAACAAGATCGACGTGAACGGTGGCAGGGACAGGGCCAGGCAGGTGGTGTCGGCTGCGGCCGGACTGGCGGGCAGGAGACCTGACTGCTGGATCAGTGGAACCGTTCAGGGGAATTACGGTTGTACGCTGTCCTGATCCGTACGGCCCCCATCCGACTGTGCGGGCAGATGGTTGCGCAGGATCTCATAGATGGCCGGCCGCTTTTCCCGAATCTCGTCTATGGACAATCCCTCGAGGGAATGGGGGAACTTGATCCAGTCTTCGGTCTCGTGCACATAATACTCCGGGGCCCGGCCGATGAGGTTGCGGCCGGGCTTGTAATAGGGCACGGCGATACGTACGTCTTCGGGCATGTTCAGGCGCATGCGGCGCTCCAGCTCCCGGATGATGGCCTCCATGGAACGGCCGGTGTCAAAGACATCATCCACGATGAGCAGGCGGTCGGTATGCTGCATGTTCTTGACCAGGTAGTTGAGGCCGAACACCCGGATCTCCCGGCTCTGATTATCGATGCCCGTGTAGGACGAGGTGCGGATGGCAATGTGGTCGGCATGGACACCGTGAAAGGCAAGGAACTCCTGTACCGCGATGCCGACGGGCGCACCACCCCGCCAGACGGCGATGATGAAGGTGGGCCGGAAGCCGCTGGTCAGTACCTGGTGGGCCAATCTGAAGGAATCTTCCAGCAGTCCCTGGGCAGTGAGATAGATCTTGGCCATGTTGTCTCCTGAAAAAAACCGGCACGGCCGGACCAGGCTGTCTGCTCCTATCCGCAACCAGTGATGGAACTTTCGCCATCCCGGTCACTGCGGATAAAAGTATCGCTATGTTCAGGTAGTTGCCGATTGCGGTGAACTGTTACGATTTTCGGATAAACCCATGCCCCATGGGGCGCAACAAACAATGAAAATCATGGACATACCACAAGCACACTGCCGCAGGCAGCATGTTGTTCTGTCTTCCGTCCCCTGTCCTCTGTCTTCTGATGTCCGGATAACCGGGCAACGAAATTCCATTCCATATACCATACCGGCAGCAAAAGAGACAGCCCGCACAGGCTCTCTGCAGACACCATGAAAAAGATCTTTCTTGACGAGGAAACCCTGATCCTGGACTCCTTCCGGCTCGGCGTACGGATCTTTGAGTCCGGCTTCCGGCCGACCTTCATTGTCGGCCTGTGGCGTGGCGGCAGTTCCGTGGGCATCTATGTGCAGGAATGCCTGCAGACCCTGGGTATTCCCACCAACCACATCTCCCTGCGCACCTCCTACCGCGGCCAGCCCTACTACCATGACACGGTGGCCTCGCCCCATGCCGAGATCCGGGTCCACGGTACCCAGTACCTGCTGGAAAACCTCAATGCCCACGACTCCCTGCTGCTGGTGGATGACGTGTTCAGTACCGGCCGAAGCATCGAGGCGGTACTCAACAAGCTGCGCCGCCACCTGAAACGCAACATGCCCGACCGGGTGAGAATCGCCACCCTGTGGCAGCGTCCGGCGATGCGCAGAACACGGCTCAGGCCAGACTTCTGCCTGCACAGCACCGATGACTGGCTGGTTTTTCCCTACGAGATCCACGGTCTCGGCATGGAAGAGATCCGCAGGCACAAACCCTTTCTGCTGCCCTACCTGGACATGGGGAAAGCCCTCTGATGCCGCCATGTTCATCAGTGTTCCGGAACGCTGCTCAGACGACATCTGTCCGTCGGGTTCCCGTATCCCGGACCCATGTCGGCGGCCGCCGATTTCAGGGAGCAGGCATACGGCCGCCTGCCCGGTACCAGCATAAAAACGGCCTGTGCGGAGGGCACGTCTTCCCATCCGTACAGGCCGCGTTCCCCTGATCGTGACCGGAGAGGAAATGGTCAGGATTCGAACTCGAACGGTTTCTGGAAATAGGAGAAGACCTGGATCAGTTTCTCGCGAATGTCCGGATCCTGGCAGTTGCATTTGGCGCCGTAGAGGTAGAATCCGTCCTCCTTCTGCTCGTGCAGGATCCTGGCTGTCACGGTGACGGTCTCCTCCTTGGCGGAACCGCCCGCGGTGGGGAGAAAAATCGTGATCTCCATGGGCTTGTCCCTGCGCCAGTCCAGTTTCTCGCGGCACTTGATGCGGAACCCGCCCAGGCTGAGATCGCGGGTGATCCCCTCCACAACCTGGTGGTCCTGATGAAGCTGGAGGCGGATGTTATTCTGGATCCGCGGGAACTCCCGCTTCTCACCCTCTTTCTTTTTGATGGTCGTGGCCGCGGGATCGGTCTCGAACCTGCCCAGCATCCGGTCCAGTTCCTCGGCGATGAAGTGGAGATCATCGGCGACCAGGGCCGTGGCGTCGGACTTCTTGGTGCTCTGGCCCAGTACCTCGAACAGGTCGTTGATCCGTTCGTAAAGCTGGTTGAGCTGCCCGGTCTGCTGCTCGTTGAACTGGGCGATCTCCTCGGTACTCTCCATGGTCTGGTTGATCCCCCGGGTCATGGTCTCGAAGGCGGACACGGTCTTCTCCGATTCCTGCCGTGAATGGTGCACCTTGTCCACGACCTGCTGCATGGAGCTCACGGAATCCGCCACCCGCTCGGTGAGCCGGTTGATGAGGCTGGTGATCTCGGTGGTCGATTCCGCGGTCTGTTTGGCCAGCTCCTTGATCTCGTTGGCCACAACGGCGAACCCCTTGCCGGCCTCGCCGGCCCGGGCCGCCTCGATGGTGGCGTTGAGGGCGAGCAGGTTGGTCTGGTCGGCGATGTTCTGGATCGATTCGATGATGTTGTGGATCTGGCCGGTGGCCTTTTCCAGGGCGCCCATCTGCCGGGCCGTCTCGTTGACACTGTCCACGGTCTCGGTGAGCTCCCCGATGTTCTGGTGGACAGCGGTGATCCCCTCCTCGGTCTGGGCCCTGGTCTGGGACACGGTCTCCCTGGCCGTCTCCATGCGGGCGCTGACCGCATCCGAGATCTCCAGCAGATCGCTGATGGCACTCAGGACCTGCTCCGAACTCCGCTGCTCGCGGGCGCTGGTGTCGGATATCTCACCGGAAATCCTCGCGATCTGGTAGGAGGAATGGGTCATCTGCTGGCCATTCTGCTGCACCGTGTGGATGATATCACTCAGGGAACGGCGCATCACGTCGATCTGCCGGGCCACAAACCCGATCTCGTCGGCAGGCGGGGGAGCGGTCTGGTACGAACGGAGATCGCCCTCGGTGATGCGCTTGGTGGCGGCCACCATCCGGGTGAGCGGGCTGGTGATCCGTTCAACCAGGAGAGCCGATATCTTCATGGCCGCCACGATGGCAACCAGCCAGAGGAGCACAAGGGAGACGAGCAGAAACTGCACCTTGCTGTCCGAGCGATCCGCCAGCATGCCCACGGCCTTGTTCATGCTGGCCAGCACCTTGGTGCTCAGGGTATTGATATCGACGAGCTGCTTGGGGTCGATGCCCCCCGGCTGCACCTGACCGATCCGCTGCAGCAACTGCTGCCAGAGCTTCTTCACCGTGGCGAGCTGCGCCCGCACCTCGTCATCCGCGGTGCCGGAGAGCTGTACCGGCCTGGTCATGCCGAGATCCATGAACGTCTCGCCACCGTCCGCCAGGGCGGCGAGGGAGACTTCAAAGAGGCGCCGGGTCTTCTGCATCTGTTGCCGGTCCATCCCGGCAGCCTCGTCCCCGGCCAGGGACAGGGAGAGAAAAAATTCCTTGGTGAACTTCTGGGTCAGCATCCGCTGCCGGCCGGCGATATTGATCACCAGGCCGTCGCTCTTCTGCTGAAAGAGGGTGAGCGAGGTATAGGCCACCATGGCGGTGATGATGACCAGAAAGAAGAGATTCAATACCCGGATCTTCTTCCGGACACTCAACTCGTCAAAATGCAATACCCTGTTGATCAATCCGTTTCTTCTGTCTGCCACTGCTTCCATGAAACTCCCCTCTGCCTCCTCTCAAGGCGCATCTTGCCGGACGTGCTGTTGAAAAAGTGCCGATTATCACTATCAACCATACTGCATTGTATGGTGCGGTCCGCGGCCAGGTCAAATACATACTTCAAAAAAACAACACCTCCTGCCCACTGCCACCTGACACCTGGCACCAGACACCTGCCCCCTGACACCTGCCCCCTGCCCCCTGACACCTGACACCTGACACCTGGCACCTGACACCTGGCACCTGGCACCTGACACCTGGCACCTGGCACCTGACACCTGGCACCTGGCCCTGGCCCTGATTTTCTGCCAAGGCCAGGGATGATTCCGGTTGACAAATACGTCAGTACGATTAGGAATTCAGGAAGGAGGCCGGGGAGTTCA
>JALSNC010000055.1 GCA_026987195.1 Desulfobulbaceae bacterium
GGGAGGCGGCCAGACGGGTACTCGGCGAACGACACTACGACGTGCAGCTCATCGGCGGTATCGTGCTCCATCAGGGCAAGATCGCCGAGATGAAGACCGGTGAAGGCAAGACCCTGACCTCCACCGCCCCGGTCTACCTCAATGCGCTCTCCGGCAAGGGGGTGCACGTGGTCACGGTCAACGACTACCTGGCCAGCCGCGATGTGGAATGGATGGGCCAGATCTATCGCTTCCTCGGCCTGACCACCGGTTCCATTGTTCACGACATGGACGACGCGGCCCGCCGTGAGGCCTATGCCGCGGACGTGACCTACGGGACCAACAACGAGTTCGGATTCGACTATCTGCGCGACAACATGAAGTTCGATATCCGCGACTTCTGCCAGCGCGGTTTCAACTACGCCATTGTCGACGAGGTGGACTCCATCCTCATCGACGAGGCGCGCACGCCGCTGATCATCTCCGGACCGGCCGACATGTCCACGGACATGTACCTCAAGGTGGACCGGATCATGCGGCACTTCAAGGAGGATGTCCACTACACGAAGGAGGAGAAGGACCGCCAGGTCATGCTCACCGACGAGGGCGTGCAGCTGGCCGAAGAGCTCCTCAAGCTGGACAATCTCTATGATCCAAGGAATATCAACTACCTGCATCACGTCAACCAGGCGCTCAAGGCCCATGTCCTTTTTCAGCGTGACGTGGATTATATCGTCCGTAACGGCGAGGTGGTCATTGTCGACGAGTTCACCGGCCGGACCATGGAAGGGCGGCGCTATTCCGACGGTCTGCACCAGGCCCTGGAGGCCAAGGAAGGGGTCAAGATCGAGAAGGAGAACCAGACGCTGGCCTCCATCACCTTCCAGAACTACTTCCGCATGTACGACAAGCTTGCCGGCATGACCGGTACCGCGGACACCGAGGCGGCCGAGTTCAAGAAGATCTATGATCTGGACGTGGTGGTGATTCCCACCCACCGTGACATGATCCGCATCGACTATCCGGATGTGATCTACAAGAACCAGGCTGCCAAGTACCGTAATATCGTGCGCGAGATCAAGGAGCTGCACAAGAAGGGCCAGCCGATCCTGGTGGGCACCATCTCCATCGACATCTCGGAAAAACTCTCCAAGATGCTCAAGAAGGAGGGCATTCCGCACGAGGTCCTCAACGCCAAGCACCACGAGCGTGAGGCCGAGATCATCGCCCAGGCCGGCCAGAAGGGCAGGGTGACCATCGCCACCAACATGGCGGGCCGAGGCACCGATATCAAGCTCGGCGAGGGGGTGCGGGAGCTGGGCGGGCTGCATATCCTCGGCACCTCCCGCCACGAGAGCCGCCGCATCGACAACCAGTTGCGGGGCCGTTCCGGCCGCCAGGGCGATCCCGGCTCATCACGGTTTTTTCTCTCCCTGGAGGATGACCTGCTGCGCATCTTCGGCTCTGACCGGCTCAGCGGCATCATGGACAAGCTGGGCATGGAGGAGGACGAGCCCATCGAGCACTCCATGATCTCCAAGGCCATCGAAAACGCGCAGCGCAAGGTCGAGGGGCATCACTTCGATATCCGCAAGCATCTGCTGGAGTATGACGACGTGATGAACAAGCAGCGCGAGGTGATCTACAGTCAGCGGCGCCAGGTGCTGGAAAGCGAGGATGTGCGGGAGATCATCGATGACATGATCGGTGACCTGGTGGAGGACATCGCTGACGAGTTCGCCAGCGACAAGGTACCGTCCGAGGACTGGGAGTGGGATGGTTTTTTCGACCGGGTGGCCGAGGTCTTCAATCTGGAGCTCGACTGGAACCGGACCGAACGGGTGGATCTGGACCGGGAGAAGATGGGCGAGAGGTTGAGAGCGGCGGTGGACGAGGCCTACCGCCGGCAGGAGGAGCGCAACGGCGTCGAACAGATGCGGCAGCTCGAACGGATGATTCTTCTGCAGATGGTGGATACCCTGTGGAAGGAACACCTGCTCAACATGGATCACCTGAAGGAGGGGATAGGACTGCGTGGGTATGGTCAGAAGAATCCCCTGGACGAGTACAAGAAGGAGGGCTACAACCTCTTCATGTCCATGATCGAGTCGGTCAAGCATCAGACCGTGGGGACGCTCATGCGGGTTCAGATCGTCCAGGACGACGAACTGGAGCGGATGGAGGAGGAACGGCGCCTGCAGCGGGAGCGTGAGCTGGAGCTGGCCCGGCAGCAGGCTGCCAAAGAGGGGGAGGAAAGAAAACCGGTGCGCCGAAAGGAGGGGAAGGTCGGTCGCAATGCCCCCTGTCCCTGCGGCTCCGGGAAAAAATACAAGAAATGCTGCGGCAGGATCACCTGAGCCGTTCCTTTCGCATCTCCGCCTCGGCGGAATCCTGTCAGGCCCTGCACGTCCGTGCAGGGCTTTTTTTGTGAAAAAGTATCGGTATTTCGGTCGGTTGCCGGTAACGGTGAACTGTTGCGCTATCCTGAAATACCGGGGCATTTACCTCATGACGACGTAGCTCCTGTGCGCTAATGTGATTGTAACACAACATTAACCGCCTTCTAACAGTGATCATCTAAGGTGCCTTCCTGTGGGATAACCAACGACTCGTGCCGCGTGGTGCGGCAGAGCCACTTGCAAAACAGGAGGACGATATGAAGCGCAGTACATTGGCAAAAGCGGCTGTCATGGCCCTGGCGATCACTGTCCTTGCCGGAGGCGCGGCCATTGCCGGCAAGGTGAGGATAACCGGTTCGGGGGCGAGCTTTCCCTTCCCCATCTATTCGACCTGGTTCAAGACCTACAGCCGTGCCCATCCGGGGATCATTGTCGATTACCAGGCCAAGGGCAGTGGTGCGGGAATTCGTGATTTCATCAACCATACCGTGGATTTCGCTGCCAGCGATGCAGCGATGAATGACAAGGAGATCGCCCAGGTCAAGGAGGGGGTCCAGCTCCTGCCCATGATCGCCGGCGAGATCGTTCTTTCCTACAACCTGGAGGGTGTGAAGGAACTGAAACTGCCCCGGGACGTCTATCCGGCCATCTTCCTGGGAAAGATCACCCGGTGGAACGACCCGGCCATTGTCAGGGCCAATCCCGGTGTCAAGCTGCCGGATGAGCCCATCACCGTTGTCCGCCGGGCCGATTCCAGCGGCACCACCTTTGTCTTCACCACCCATCTCAGCGCCGTCAGCCAGGAGTGGAAGAACGGGCCCGGTGTCGGCAAGACCGTCAAGTGGCCCTCGAGCAACAAGTTCGTTGCCGCACCCAAGAATGACGGTGTAACCGCCACCATCCGCCAGACCCCCGGTGCCATCGGCTACATCGAGTATGGCTATGCCAAGATGGCCGGCGTGCCCATGGCGCTGCTGGAGAACCGGTCCGGCAGGTTCATCCGGCCAAGCATCGAAAGCGGTCAGGCCGCCCTGGCCAATGCGACCATCCCGGCCGACATGCGGGTCTGGCTGCCCGATCCCGAAGGCAACGGGTCCTATCCCATTGTCACCTACACCTGGATGCTCTTCTACAAAAAATACCAGGATCCGAAAAAGGCCGAGATCCTGCGTGACCTGGTCCGCTTCTGCCTCCATGATGGTCAGAAGATGGCCGACCGGCTGGGATATATTCCCCTGCCCGCCAACGTGGTCGACATCGTGGAAAAGGCCTCTCACAATATCAGGTAGGTCCTCGCCGTGCCCGTTCCCCCTGTCTCGATGGACAGGGGGGCGGGTCCCCTCTCACTCTGGGTAAAAGTCCAGCAGCACGCCATCCGGATTCTGCGCTGACCTGTACGCGCTCGCGGCTGGCCGCAGAGCGGGCTGCCGCAGTCTCGCTGCGCTCGCTTACCTGACAGGCGGCCGCGATCACGCAGAGCTGACGCCCTGCTGAACTTTTACCAAAAGTATCGGCATTTTCAGGCAGGTGTCGATAGCGGTGAACCAGGACCACTCCAGCCGTTGTTCCCTCACCGGAAGATCCCGAAATTCTGCCTGCGGAGACCACAGATACCATGGCTGCAAGAAAAACCGACCAGGCCCAGCCCGGCAGCACCTCAGCCTGCCGGCCGCCCACCACCCTCGACACGCTCGTTGACAGAACCTTTCGCGGCCTGACCCTCTGCTTTGCCTGGCTGACCCTGCTCCTGATTATCTATATCTTCTGGCGCATCGGCGGCACCGCCATTCCGGCCATGCACAAGTTCGGCATCTCTTTTCTCACGAGTACGGACTGGGATCCCGGCCAGGGCCGGTTCGGCATTCTGCCCGAGATATGGGGCACCCTCTACAGCTCGCTGCTCGCCCTGTTCGGTGGCGGCATTTTCGGGGTTGCCATCGCCGTGTTCCTGACCCAGGATTTTCTGCCGCACAACGTGACCGTGGTGCTGAAATCCATCATTGAGCTGCTGGCCGCCATTCCCAGCGTTGTCTACGGGCTCTGGGGGATCTTTGTCCTTATTCCCCTCATCCGCCCCCTGGCCGACTGGCTGCACCTTCACCTGGGCTGGCTTCCCTTTTTCAGTACCAGCCTCAGTGGCCCGGGCCTGTTCCCGGCCGCCCTGGTGCTGTCGATCATGATCCTGCCCACGGTGGCAGCCATCTCCCAGGATGCGCTTGCCGCCATACCGGCCAAGATACGGGAGGCTGCCTTCGGCATGGGCGCCACCCGCTGGGAGTCCATTCTGCGGGTCTTTCTGCCCACGGCGTCAGGAGGGATCTTCGGGGCACTGGTGCTGGGATTTGGCCGGGCCCTCGGCGAGACCATGGCCCTGGCCATGCTGGTGGGCAATTCCAACCAGCTCACCCTGTCCCTGTTTTCACCGGCAAACACCCTGGCCGCACTGCTGGCCCTCAACTTCCCCGAGGCCAGCGACTACGAGGTCCGAGTTTTGATGTATGCCGCCGTGGTTCTGCTGGTGATCACCTTTCTGGTCAATGTTGCCGGACAACTGATTATCACCGCCACCCTGCGCACGGGAGGAAGCAAATGAGTGCCTCGCCGGATTTCAGCCGCAATTTCACCGATCCCAGGGCCCTGAAGAGTTTCATCCTCAGCACCATCACCGTGGGGTGTGCCATCCTTGCCTGCATCCCGCTGTTTTCCGTGCTCGCCATGCTCATTCTCCGCGGTGGCAGGCGATTTTCACTGGAGCTGTTCACCTCCCTGCCGCCCACCGCCTTTGACAGCGGCGGCGGTTTCGGCAATGCCATTGTCGGCACCGTGGTCATGGTCGGCATCGCCTCGCTGATCGCCGTGCCCTTCGGCATCATCGGCGCCATATACCTGGCCGAGTTCGGACCGCACACCCGGATCGCCACAGTGGCGCGGTTCTGCGCCAAGACCATGACCGGTATTCCCTCCATCCTGGCCGGCGTCTTTGCTTATTCCGTCGTGGTCATGGTGACGGGCACCTATTCCGCCGTCGCCGGCGGCATCGCCCTTTCCCTGCTCATGCTGCCGACAGTGATGCTGACCGCCGAGGAGGCGATCCAGATGGTGCCGGCAATCATGCGCGAGGCCGCCGTGGGCATGGGCTGCACCCCGACCCAGGCCATGTGGAAGGTCGTCCTGCCCAAGGCCATGCCGGGTATCATCACCGGGGTCATGCTGGCCATTGCCCGGGCAGCGGGCGAGACCGCGCCCCTGCTCTTCACCGCCCTGTTCAGCGACTACTGGATGTTCCAGGGCGGGGCCGGTGACCTGATGGAACCGACCGCCTCCCTGGCGGTCCTGATCTACAATTTTTCCGGCATGCCCTTCGAGAACCAGATCCAACTGGCCTGGGCCGCCTCTCTGGTCCTGGTCCTTATGGTGTTTACGCTCAACATCCTCAGCCGTCTGATCGGGCAGCGGAAGAAATAGTCGTCCCCCAATGAAAGGAGAACCAGCGATGTCCACCCCCCAGTCAGCAGCGACCACCGACGAGGTGGTGATCGACTGCAGAGTCAATAAGATATTCTATGGCAATTTCCTGGCCGTCCGTGACAGCCATGTGCCGATTCTCAAGAACAAAATAACCGGATTCATCGGTCCGTCCGGCTGCGGCAAGAGCACGGTGCTCAAGAGTATCAATCGCATGAACGACCTGGTCAGGAGTTTCCGGTTCGAGGGCGAGATCAGGTTCGAGGGCCAGGATCTGTATGCGAAAAACGTGGATCCGGTCACTGTGCGCCGCTACATCGGCATGGTCTTTCAGCAGCCCAATCCCTTCTCCATGTCCATCTACGAAAATGTCGCCTTCGGCCTGCGGCTGGCCCGCTACAAGGGTGATTATGATGCCCGGGTCGAGGAGGCCCTCAAGGGTGCCGCTCTCTGGGACGAGGTAAAGGACAAGCTGAAGAACAACGGCATGTCACTCTCCGGCGGCCAGCAGCAGCGGCTCTGCATCGCCAGGGCCATTGCCACCAGGCCGCCGGTCATCCTCATGGACGAGCCCGCCTCGGCCCTTGATCCCATCGCCACCCGCCAGATCGAGGAGCTGATGGTGGAACTGAAAAAGGACTATACCGTGGCCATCGTCACCCATAACATGCAGCAGGCCCTGCGGGTGGCCGACAAGACGGCCTTTTTTGCCGTTGATATCTCCAGGGGCGGCAGGACCGGCTACCTGGTGGAGATGGGAGATACGCGGGAGCTTTTTGAAAATCCCCGGGAAGCGCTGACCAGGGAATACCTCAGTGGCGAGTTCAGCTGATTCCGGCCGGTACGGTGAACTCTTGCTATGCGGAAGGATCTGCCTTGGCAAAGGCCCGCGGACGCTCTCCGGATGCGCAGGTCCGGTTTTCTGCAGTCTGATCCATGACCGGTAGCTATTGCCTGAACATCGGCAGGATCGAGAGATCCCTGCGCCGGGTACAGCAGGACTTTGCACTGATCAACCGGAGACTCGATGTCCGCCGTGATCCCCTGGAAGATACCATCGTCGAAAACATGCTCCTTGGCTATGAATATGTCAACCGGCTCCTGGAACGCCGCGTGGATCTCCTCCATCGGCGGGGCGTGCATCACATACTGGAACTGAACCACATCGTGCTCTGCGGTGTCGACACAAAGGTCCGCGCGGAATTCAAGGTGCACATTGCCGCCACCACGGATCGCTTCTACGAACAGAAGGATTTCAATATCGGTCACCTCGTCAGGTGGTACCACAAACATGGCGACAGGTCCGCATGGAAACGTGCCGCCGGTATCTATATTCTTCTCCTCAGCCAGCCCCAGCTTTTCTTTGAGGGCAATCACCGTACAGGAGCCCTGGTCATGAGCAGCATTCTGGCCGCCGAGGGCAAACCGCCCTTTGTGCTCAGGGTCAGCAATGCCGAGGCCTATTTCAATCCCTCCACCCTGGCCAAGCTGACCAGGAAATCCGTGGTGATGAACCTCTGGAAACTTCCGAAGATCAGAAAAAATTTTGCAAAGTTTCTCAAGCGGCAGGGACGCCGCAGATACCTGGTTCCCCGGTAAGGCTCCATCTGCCGTTCCGGCTGTGTCGCAGACGTAACAGTTCCCCGCGGCCGGCAACCCCTTCAGGTAAAAGTATCGGTCTTTCTAGGTGGTTGCCGATAGCGGCGAACTCTTACTTTTCGAGATGCCGACAGGTTTGCTGCAAACAGCCACCCGCGTGTATCCCTCCACGTGATGACTCATACGCGGCCCACGGTGCAGGGGAAAGAAAGTGCCGGCCTGAGCCTGCCGTTGCCGGCCTGGACATTACAGTTGATGGCCATCATCCCCTGGCGGCAGATGGTGCCATGATTGGCATGAATGTGTCCGAAGACGTGGTACCTGGGCCTGACGGCGGCAACCGCCCTGGCGAGGTCGGTGCAGCCGTGGGCAACCGGACCATCCCTGTCCAGGACGCCGGCCGGGGGCGCATGGGTGACGAGAATGTCGATGCCGTGGGGAATCATGCGCCATTTCTCCTGCAGGGCTCTACCCCGCGGCAGGGCGAATGCGTCGCAGGCACGGCTGTTGAACAGGGGCTGCCACGGACTGCCGTAGATGGTGATGCCGCCGATGACCACCATCTCATCCTGGAGATAGATCGCCTCGGACAGAAGCGACCTGCCCAGAACGGGATTATCTGCCAGCAGGTGGTCATGGTTGCCGCCGATGACCACCTTGTAACGATGGGGCAGTCTCCTGAGAAAACGGTTGAATCCGGCCAGGTCGTGTTCGTGCCGGCAATCGGTCATGTCGCCGGCAAAGATGAGAATATCGCCTCCCGGAATCTCCACCTCGTCGTGCCGGCCGTGGCTGTCGCTGAAGACCGTGATCTGCAGTGCCATATTACTCCTCGTTTAAAAAGATTCCTGCAGGAAACTGCCGTGTCGCCGGCGGCTGCAGACGGTCACTGCCTGTAGCCGGTTCTCCGGGCAGGGGCGTGGCGGTCAGGGGAAAGCGCTTCTGCAGGACAAATGGCCTGCCGGGTTCCTGTTCGACAAAGAGGGCAATGTCCCCCAGGGGGGGCGGGTTGTCAAGCAGGCCGTCGAACGTCCGGGTGATGGCGTTGAGGACCCTTCTTTTCTCCGTGGCATCGGCGATCCTGCCAGTCAGGGGGATGAGAAAACGGTAGGTCTCGCATGCCCATGGATAGCCCCAGAGAGCAAGGCTCCGTCGTTCTTCCCGGCACAGGATGGCGGCTCGCCTCCTGGCCGTCTCCAGGGGAGTGAGCGGAGCCCTGAAAGGTTCGAACCGCCGCACACACCGGTCTGCAAAGTGCAGCACGTCTTCCGCGGTCTCTGCAGGAGCCAGGCAGAAGGTGTTCCGGATGTCGGTGATGGCCAGGGGCGGCAGGGATATCGGCCGGTGGCGATAACAGAACAGCTCCAGGGTCTTGTCCAGCATCTGCGGTGTTCTGCCCGCTGCCAGACGAAACGGGGCTTTCAGAACGGCGCAGGGACCGTGACGTCTGGGTGATCTCGTCAGTTCCGTCAGGCGGTCGGGCTCGATATCGGAAAACTGCGGCTGCGCTCCGGTTTTTCCTGTCGCCGGATTCCGGCCCAGCCAGATGCACAGTTGTTGCCAGAGGGACGACCTCTCGTCCGGGCTGTAGCAGAGGGCATAGCGCATTATCGCCTGTCTTGTCTTGTCAGGGTATCAGGAAGAAGGGCCGGGCCCGGGAACCGGACCCGGCCTGCAAGGAGGAGAAATGTGCTCTTGGGGGAAGAGTCCATTTCAGCAACACTGAAACCGTAGCTCCACGATATTAAGGCCGGGTTAGAAAAGGATTAGAATTGCGTCATTGTTGTACCTCTTCCGGACCGCAGCCGGCGGTCGGCCCTTTCCGAATCATTTCATAATCGTCTGTTAATCGATTTGTAACAGGAGGTCGGTAGAACCACTCGTAAGCGATGAGAGTTTCCCAGGACCTGGCCGTCTGCCGACCCGTCATGCACCAAGGCTTGCCATGCTGTGATTCTAACCTGGCGTCAGGTCCGGAGAAAGCAGTGTTCACCCGTTATCTTCCGGAGAGTAGCCAATGAAAATGCTGTGTGTCGTTGTCGATGGTCTGCAGAGTGACGCTCTTGCCTGTGCCCATGCCGGATGTCTGGATCGGCTCGCCCGCGAGGGTGTGACCAGCCGGAAGCTGGTGACCGTTTCCCGGGAAGCGACCCTGCCGGCACTGCATACCCTGATGATCTCCATGTGGCCCGGGGAACATGGCGTGACAACCGATACAGGTTTCGGGACGGGAGCGTATGGGGATGTCTCTCTGGCCGCCCTGCTGCATTCGAGGCAGCGGACTGTTTCCCTTTTTCATACCCGGGACTGCGTCAACGGTATGATCCCGTCGCGGCTGCTCAGTCACAGTCTCTTCATCAATTCCCGGCGGATCCGCAATATGGATTCCAGGATCGCCGAGGCGGCTGCCCGGCATCTGCAGAAGGAAAAGCCGGATTTCTGCCTCCTCTATATGGATGGTGTCGAGATATCAAGAAGACATTTCGGCTTCATGTCGGAGTGCTATCTGGAGGCCATCGAGACCGCGGACCGTGCCATTGCCCATATCCTGGAGCAGATACGGGTGGTCGGACTGCAGGATGAGTATGTCCTGCTGATTCTCGGAGGGCCCGGCAGCAGAAAGCTGGCCCATCTGCAGAACAAGATCATGCTGATTCTCAACGGTCGCGGCATCGTCCGTGGCCTGGAGATCAGGAACGGTCTGAGCCTGCTGGACATGGCGCCCACCATGGCAGAGATCCTCGATGTTCCCCCGCATCCCGACTGGCGGGGCAGGGTCCTGCGGGAGGCATTGGGCGGGAGCAGCGAACATTCAGCTGCGGGAAGCAGTAGTATCTCCCTTGAGCTGCTGGAACCGAAGGTGGTACGGCCCGCCGCCTGAGGTGCCATGAGAATCCCTGTGAAGGAGGAAGGTAAAAGTTCAGCAGCACGCCATCTGCACGCGTTCGCGGCTGGCCGCATAGCGGGCTATCGGAGTCTCGCTGCGCTCGCTTACCTGACGGCCAGCCACGATCACGCACAGCTGACGCACTGCTGAACTTTTCCCAAAAGAGTCGGTCTTTTTAGGTGGTTGCCCATAGCGGTGAACTATTACGGAGGAAGAACGGTGATACGGATAGCGACCGTCAATATCGGTGGCTGCGGAGAGGATCAACGGCAGCGCCTGGCAGGCCTGGTGGATGATCTGAAGGCGGAGGAGATCGATATCCTCTGCTGCCAGGAGATGTTTTTTTCCGATGATGGCCACCACAACGCCGCCATCTTTCTGGCGGGAAAACTGGGAATGACCTGTTCCTGCAGCGCGACACGGCAGAACGAGATCACCTGTGGAGAAAGAACGACCGACACCGCCACCGGGGTCGCCATACTCACCGGGTCTGATGCCTGGATGCTGGCCAGTGGCAGTTTTCAGCGTCCGGGCGGCGAAGGAGGCCAGGGGGCAGCCCAGTTTGCAGTGGTCCGGAAAAACGGCAATGCAGTGCTGGTCATCAACCTTCATCTTGCCCTCTCCAGGCTGGAGGAGAGATGGTTGGTCCGGTTGCTGCGGACGATGTCGTCCCACCCGGTCCTGCAACAGCCATACGCCGCCGTTCTGTTCTGTGGCGACCTGGACAGTTGTCGGACTGCGCAGGCACTGGCGATCCTGACAGAAGACACCGGGCTCCGGGTTCTGGATCTCTATCCGGCCGGGAAAGAGGCGCTCTCCGGCAGGAAAATGCGGATCCAGCAGACGATCTCCATCCTTGAACAGGACAGTCAGCCCCTGGCCCGCCTCACCACGAGCAACAGACGGCCATTTACCTTTCGCACCGCCCCGGACAGCCGGAAACTGCCTTCTGCGGGAAACGGGATACTTCTTGATCTGGCCCTATCCCGGATCCGGGAGCGGAAGGCCGGGCAGGGCAGAGGTCGTTTTTCCGCTGTTCTGCCGCAGTGGACCACCGGCTGGGGCGATACCGCCTGCCGAGGTATCTGAGCACGGAATTGCTGCCTGCGAAGGACTGTTACGAATTTCTAATGCATCCTGAACAGTTTTCAAACATGGAGCGGCTACATTCGACCTCCGGAACAGATGCAGCAGTACGGCCTGCATATCGATCACAGAAAAGGAGGACCAACGATGAAGAAATCAATGAACTGTTCGCTGTCATGGCTGATTGCGGCCGGACTGATGGCCGGCATGGCCGGACATGCGGTGGCGGCCGAAAAGAAGCCTTCGCCGGTTCCACGGTTTGCCGGGGTGCCGGTGCCGGTAACCGATGGGGAGAAACGCAAGGTGGTTGCAAGCCCCGAGATCACGGTGGACGGAAAGCGTCACAGGATCGGCTACAACGTTATCCTGCGCAGTGGTGACAGGGCCGGAGACGGCACCTTTGGCCTGCTGCTGGACCGGAAGGGCGAGCCGGTACGCAACCGGGACGGTTCACGGCATATTTCGGTGGACAATGACTTCAGTTCCCTGCTGCCCCGGGGTGACAGGCTCTACATGGTCTCCCATTTCGAGAGCCGGCCCGGGGCCATGTACCTCACCGAACTGAAGCAGGACAAGACAAGCGGCAAGCTGCGCGCGGTACGGACCGGCAATATCGATTTTTCCGCCTTTGGCGGTCTCTGGGTTCCCTGTGCCGGCCAGGTCACGCCCTGGGGCACCCATCTCGGCAGCGAGGAATACCCAACCGATGCCCGGGCCACGGAGGCGGCAAAGTCCATGGATGAGATCGAGGAATATGACAAGCCCATGGCCCGCTACTTTGGTCTGGATCCCTATGCACCCGGCACCACGGTGGAGGATTTCCGCAGGGTCTTCAAGCCCTATCGCTATGGATACCCGGTGGAGGTGGATGTCTCGGAGGACGGCTCTCCATCGGTGAGCAAACATTATGCAATGGGCCGGCTCGCCGTGGAGCTGGCCTATGTCATGCCCGATGAACGGACCGCCTACATCTCGGACGATGGAACCGATGTGGGTTTTTTCATGTTTGTCGCCGATCGCCCCAGGGACCTGTCCAGCGGTACCCTCTATGCCGCCAGGTGGAACCAGGTCCACTCGGCCCACGGCGGTTATGCCGATCTCCAGTGGGTGAACCTCGGCCATGCCGATGATGCCACTATCCGCAAGGCCATCGAAAGCGGTGTATCGTTCTCCGATCTTTTCGCTGTGGCGGAACCACGGGAGGATGCCACCTGCGCATCGGGATTCACCGCCGTCCATACCACCACCGGCCTGGAGTGCCTGCAGGTGAAACCCGGCATGGACCGGATCGCCTCCCGTCTCGAGGCCCGGCGCTATGCGGCCATGAAGGGCGCCACCACCGAGCTGCGCAAGGAAGAGGGCATCACGTTCGATCCCGACCACCGGGTCCTCTACGTCTCCATGAGCGAGGTGGCAAAGGGTATGGAGGACGGTGGCAAGTATGACCGCGGCGGCCCCAACCACATCCGGTTGCCCAAGAACAAGTGCGGTGTGGTCTATGGCCTGGATATCCGGCCCGATGCCACCATTGGCAGCGAGTATGTGGCCGTCAACATGTACGGCGTGGTCGCCGGCACGCCGCACACCTATGCCCCTGACAGCAAGTATGCCAACAATACCTGTGATATCAACGGAATCGCCAATCCGGACAACATCACTTTCATGCGGGGCCGGGACACGCTGATCATTGGCGAGGATACCGGCTCCGGGCACCAGGACGATGCTGTCTGGGCCTATGACATCAATTCCGGCAGTCTGACCCGGATCGAGACCACGCCCTATGGCTCGGAGACCACCTCGGTCTATTATTATCCCGACATCCGTGGGCATGCCTATCTGATGAGCGTGGTGCAGCATCCCTATGGCGAGTCTGACCAGGACAAGCTCCGCGATCCGGCCGAGGCGCGCGCCTATACCGGTTATCTTGGTCCCATGCCGGCCATGGACTGATTTCCTCCCTCCGGCGGTGACGTCGCCTCCGGCGGCGTCATCGTCTTCCCCCTCCCTTGCCATAGGAAATCTTCACCTGTACAGATGAGAACACGAGAAATCCGTTTCCTGCTTCTCCTTCTTGCCGCCGGTATACTGCCGGCGGTGCCGCTCCATGCCGCTCAGGTTGACCTGAAGTCCAGGACCCTTGTCAACCGGACAGCCTATATCCCGCCCCAGTGTTACGCGAAGACCGGGAAACCGGACGCAAAGAGCGGGAAACCGGAGCGAGGAAGTGCGAGCAATCCCTGTTATGTCTGTCACACCAGAGGCCGGGAACCCAACTATGTCAAGGACCAGGGCCTTCAGCTCGCCTATTCGTTTCCTACGCCCGCACTCAAAAATCCCTGGACCAACCTGTTTGCCGACCGCCGGCAGCGGCTCCGTGCCATTGCCGACCGGGATATGGCGGCGTACATCCGCCAGGACAACTACCACGATCCTGACGGTACCATCATCCTGGCCCGGCGTCTTGCCCACCTGGATCCGGACTGGGATTTCAACGGCAACGGCAGGTGGGACGGGTACATCCCCGATTGTTCATTTCATTTCGACGACCAGGGGTTTGACCGCACCCCGCAGGGAGGCTATTCAGGCTGGCGGGCACTGGCCTACTTTCCCTTTCCCGGGATGTTCTGGCCGGCCAACGGTGCCACCGATGATGTGCTCATCCGCCTGGCGGAACCTTTCCGCTCTGATGACAGGGGGAGGTTCGATGTCGATGTCTACCGGATCAACCTGGCCATTGTCGAGGCCCTGATCAAGAGACGCGACGTGGTCATCGCGCCGGTGGACGAAGAGCGGTTCGGGGTCGACCTGGACCGGAACGGCCGGCTGGGCCGGGCGGAACGTATTGTCTATGACTGGGCACCCCTGGAGGGCAGGGACATGTCCTACGTGGGCAAGGCCCGGCGCCTGCAGGAAGAGGGGAGCCTGCATCTGGCAGCGGGTCTTTTCCCCGAGGGTACCGAGTTCCTGCATTCGGTCCGTTACCTCGAGCCCGACGCGAGCGGCAGACCAGGGCTGAGCGCACGGATGAAAGAGCTGCGCTACATGAGAAAATGCACCTGGCGAAGCTATGCCGAGCTGGAAGAGGCGGCCCTGGCCGAGGTCAAGGAGAGGGATGACTTTCCGGATCGTATCCGCCAGCCCGTCGGCGATCCGGAGCATGGCGTCTATAACGGCACCGGCTGGCTGCTGCAGGGATTCATCGAGGACCGGGACGGCAACCTGCGGCCACAGAGCTTCGAGGAGACCGTCTACTGCATCGGCTGTCATGGCGGGACCGGCGCCACCACCGATGCGACCTATGCCTTTGCCCGCAAGCTGGACAGCGGCCATCCCCGGGCCGGCTGGTACCACTGGCAGGCCGGCGAGGGAGAAGGCCTGCACGAGCCCAGGGTGCAGATCCGCGGTGCGGGCGTCTATTACGAGTACAGCTATTACCTGATGTACAACCGGGCAGGTGACGATTTCCATGCCAACACCCGGCTGCGGCAGAGGTTTTTTACACCGGCCGGTGTCATCCGCCCGGATCTCCTGGACAGGCTCCACGACGATGTCATGGTATTGTTCCGGGTATCGCCGGAGCAGGCCATGCTGCTGAACAAGGCCTATCGGACCATAGTCCTTGACCAGGACTACGTCCATGGCCGGGATGTCAACGTGCAACCGGTTGCCGGCATGCTCAGGGAGGTGGAGCAGGACCGTCCCACCGGGGTCAGCCGGCCGACGGTGGTGGATTCCTTCGGCCATCGGTTCGGCGGGCGGCTGCAGGATGAACGTCCTGCCGAAACATCGGCTACGTCCGGACAGGGCGGAGATGCGGCGGGCCTGTCCGCGCGGGAGCTGTTCGGCCGGGGGCTGCCCGGGCCGGACGGCCACAGGTACGAGGTGGACTGGCAGGGGATGATCCACAGGAGCAGGTATTCCCTGGATGTGGCCGGTGTCTATTTCCCCTTTCCCCGCCGCCTCACCCTGCCCACCAGGATGATCATTCCCGCGGCCGGCAACCCGCTCTGCGCCAACTGCCACCGCATCGGGTATCCGGGCGCTGCCGGGGAGGACCCCGGGGTGCAGGCCATTGTCCCTGCCACCACCGGCACACCCCTGCCGGCGGACATGACCGCGTTGACCCTGGATCCGGCACGCGACCTGGATGGCAGGTGGAGCCCGGACGGCGGGAGGATCGTTTTTGTCTCAAACCGGCGCGAGGGCGACCAGCTCTGGCTGACGACCCCGTCCGGCGGCCGGCCGCGTCAGCTCACCTCAGGCCCAAGCACGGCAGCCTGGCCCCAATGGAGCCCGGACGGTTCCCGGATCGTCTTCCTCTCAGAGGACCGGGCCGGCGGCACCTGTGCCATTGAGCTGGTGAATGTGGACGGAAGCGGGAAAAATACAGGCAGGAGGGTGCTGGTCCGCAGCAGCGGGATGCTGGCCCGGCCGGTGTTCCACCCGGACGGGCACCATATCGCCTATGCCGCCCGGACCGGCGGCAACTGGGATATATGGCTGGTGGATGCCGCGAGCGGCCTTCGCCGGCGCCTGACCCGCGACCGCCGGATGGAGACCAATCCCATCTGGCGGCCGGATGGCAGGGCCCTGGCCTTCAAGGTGGCGCCACAGGGGAAATATCCCCTGACCCAGGAGTATTTCATGACCTTTGCCGATGGCTTTGAACAGCCACGGATCTTCCGGTGGGACGGTCCCGAGTCCGTGCAGATGAGCGACTGGAGCCCGGACGGCCGCAGGATCGCCTATACGGCCGAGATCATCAGTGACGCCTCCGGCGGTGACCGCGTGACCTATGCGGCCATGGTCTCCGACATCGTCCTCGAGGGAGAGCGGGCCAGGGCCGTGAACACGAGGGTGCTGTCCCGGTGCCGGACCCTGGGCGACCGCGGTCCGGTCTTCTCGCCGGATGGCCGGCAGGTGGCCTTCTGGGGCTGGGACCGGTCCGGCCACGCCTCCCTCTGGCGCTACGACCTGGAGCAGGATCGGCTCGGCCGGCTGACCGGCGGCGGGTTCGACATCTATCCCCGCTGGAGCCCGGACGGTGACAGTATTCTGTTGACCACGGCCAGGAAGGGTGGCGATGACCTGGCCCTGTTGAGGCCGGCAGGGCAATAACGGGTGCGGACGGCGGCTAGCCGCGCAGTTCTTCTGGCTGGAAGAGATGTTTTTCCATGTGCCGGATCTCGTCGATACCTGAGATGACGATCTCGGGATCCGGTGCCAGCTCCTCGGGCGGCAGTTTACCCTCATACTCGACGTTGCTCAGGATGTGCTTGATGCAGTTGATGCGCGCCTTTTTCTTGACGTCGGAGCGGATAATGGTCCAGGGCGTGAGGGTACGGTTGGACTCGTTGAGCATCTGGAATTTCTTGACACTGTACTTGTCCCAGTATTTCTGGGCCAGGTTGTCCACCGGCGAGAGCTTGTACTGCTTGAGCGGGTCGGTCTTGCGCGCCTCGAAGCGGCGCGCCTGCTCCTCCTTGGAGACCGAGAAGTAGAACTTGAACAGCTTGATGCCGTCCTTGACCAGCATCTCTTCGAAGAGGGGCACGTCCTTCAGGAACCGCTTGTGCTGTTCGTCGGTGCAGAATCCCATCACCGGTTCCACCATGGCCCGGTTGTACCAGGAACGGTCAAAGAGCACCAGCTCCCCGGCTGCCGGCAGGTGCGGCGTGTAGCGCTGGAAGTACCACTGGGTCCGCTCGGTATCGCTGGGTGCTGACAGGGCAACGACCCTGGTATTGCGGGGATTGAGAAAGGCGGTGATCCGCTTGATGGTCCCGCCCTTGCCGGCGGCGTCACGACCCTCGAAGATGGCCAGGATGCGCATGCCCGTGGCCTTCATGTGTTTCTGCAGCTTCATCAGCTCGATCTGCAGTTTCTTCAGCTCGACCTCGTATTCCAGGTGCGAGGTCTTGATCCACACCGCACACCGTTTCGGTGATTCCTTCTTGTCCTTGTTCTTGAGGGCCGTCCCCTCCAGCAGCTTGATCTTGATCGGACAGGAATCCCCGTTGTTCTTTTTCTTTTTTGTCTTCTTCTCTGCCATGGTTTCCGGTTCCTGTGACGTGAAGTGGCTGACAGATAGCCCTGACAAGGAGTATCTGCCCCATCGGACCTGATAATTTATACCATGAACAGGGAGCGGAGAGACGAAAAAAATGGGATTTTCGCTGATTTTCCCTGGAACTTCGGACAGGGGCTTGCCGGAAACACTTGGATGGTGTACCACTGTGTGTATGTGTTGTCTGGCTGTTAACTCTCTGTAACCATTGGGGGACAGGGTTTTTTGATGGTCTGCCCGGTATGGGAAAGCAAAAAATGGCCGTTGTCGGATTTGCATTTTCGGTCGGTGGCGGCGTATACTTTGTGGGAGAGGGCGGGACTGAACCGGCTGCATGATCGCGGGTCAGACTTCCGTCCCGCTCACCTTGGCCCCTGTTGGATCACCTATTGAAAATGGCCTGAAATTTTTCCCGGGAGGAAACAGAATGAAAGGATGGATTGCCGCAATCGTCATGGGGATCGCACTGTGGAGCGCCACCATCGTTGGCGCCGCCGACCTGAATTATGTGGATGCGACACAGTTCAAGCAGTGGCTGGCGGAAAAGAGGCCCTTGATCCTGGCGGATATCCAGAAACTCCCCGATTACAGGAAGCATCATTTCTATGGCGCCATCGGCACCACTGCCTATCCGGTCAAGTC
>JALSNC010000056.1 GCA_026987195.1 Desulfobulbaceae bacterium
CAGTGGCTAGAGGCGATGCACCTGATTCTTTTTCGGCGCGTACAGACCGAACTTCACTGCGGCCACGGCCTCCACGCGCTGCCGGGAGGCCAGTTTGGCCCGGGTGGCGAGAAGATTGACATGGGTGCTGCCCAGCCCGGCGCGAACCTGCTCCAGGGCCCTGACCTGATCCGCAGCCGAGGCGATCCGCCACTGCAGCAGCTGCCCTGCCGCCATGACCACAACAACCGTGGCCAGCGCATAGATGCCCACCCGCTGGAGCAGTTCAGGCGACCAGGCCTGTCCCCTTCTCCGGGAGACCCTCTGCCGGGTCCCCAGCGGAGAGACCTGTGGACGAAAGGTCCGAACATTCATGTTGGTCAGCATGGTAGCTCCTCCGTTTCTTCTTCTCTTTCCCGCCGGCCAATACCTGCTCAGGCGGTCCGTTCCGCCACCCGGAGCCTGGCGCTGCGGGCGCGGGGATTGGCCCGGATCTCCTCCGCCGACGGCTCCACCGGCCGCCGGGTGATCACCTGCCAGGCGCCATCACTCCCAAAGGCCCGCTTGACGATGCGGTCTTCCAGGGAGTGGAAGGTGATGATGCAGATCCTTGCTCCGGGAGCAAGGAAGGACGGCGCGTCCTGCAGCAGCCGCACCAGGTTGTCCAGCTCCCGGTTGACCGCGATGCGCAGGCCCTGGAAGACCCGGGTCGCCACGTGGATCTTCCTGGGGTGAAACCTTCTCGGTACGGCCCTGGCAACGATCTCCGCCAGCCGGGCCGTGGAGGTCACCGGCGCCTCCTGCCTGGCCCGGACCAGGAACCGCGCGATCCGCCTCGCCTGCCGCTCCTCACCATAGTGATAGAAGATGTCGGCAAGTTCCTCCTCGGACAGGGTGGCCACAAGATCAGCGGCCGTCCGCGGCAACCGCCGGTCCATGCGCATGTCCAGGGGCGCGTCCGCCCGGAAGCTGAAGCCCCGTTCCATACTGTCGAGCTGCAGCGAGGAGACACCGAGATCGACCAGCAGGCCGTCGATTTTCCCGATCCGCAGCCGCTGCAGTTCGGTCCGCATGTCGGCGTAGGAGGCCTCGACAAGAAAAAAACGATCTCCAAAGGGAGCCAGCCGGCGGCGGGCCAGATCCGCTGCCTCGTGGTCCCATTCGAAACCGATGAGCCGACCGGCCGGAGCAGAGGCCGCAAGCAGTGCCTCGCCATGGCCCCCCAGACCCAGGGTCCCGTCCACATAGAGTCCGGAGGTCCGGGGCTGCAGGCAGGCCAGGACCTCGCTGGCAAGGACCGGGGTATGGATCTCCGAAGCAGGGGCCATGGCCGGCCTCAGAGAATGCCCAGCGAGGAGAGCCCCTGCTCGTAATCCTTGAAATTCTCCCTGGCGCGACGGGTCTCGAGCTGCCAGGCGCCCTTGTCCCAGATCTCGAAGTGGTCCAGCATGCCGTTGAGCACAACTTCCTTGTCAATGCCGAACTCGCTGCGCAGGGAGGCGGGCACCAGGATCCGTCCCTGCTTGTCCAGGCTGCACTCGGTAACCCCGGAGATGACATAGCGGACAAAATCGCCGAACCCCGGCTGCTGCCGGCCCTCGGTGAGCAGTTTCTCTTCCAGCCGCTCCCATTCGGCCACCGGATAGGCCTTGAGGCTCTTCTGCCAGTTGGTGACGATCAGGCTCTCGGTATAGACCTCGCGCAGAACCTCGCGGAACCGGCTCGGGATATTGAGCCGCCCCTTGGCATCCAGCGTATGTTCCGATCTGCTGCGGAACCGCAGCTCCGCCACCCGTTCCTTCACATGCCCACCCTGGCCCACCCCCGGCACACCACCGGAGACCCTCTTTGCACCACTTTACACCACTACCTATGGTTCTATACGAACTCATCTCTCCAGTCAAGAAAAAACAGTCCCAAGATCAACCAGTTGAACCAAAGCAAAAACCCTTGCCGCAGTACTACATGTTGTATATCCGATCGACATATACCACAATTTTTCCTGCGGACCACAGAAGGGCCGGACAGCGGTCAAACCGCTGTATCCGGGGAAGACCGCTGGCAACACATTGTTATCCTGCAACAAAAAATATCATTCCTGGCAAGAATGCAGGGAGGGGGGAAAAATGTGGTGTGGCAAGGGGGTGCAAAGTGGGGAAACAGACAAACCGGCCATGCCGGTTTATTTTTTCTTCCTGCGGCTCCGTTCCTTGAACAAAAGCCGTACCGGGACCCGGTCCAGGCCGAGGCCCTCGCGGAAGCGGTTGGTGAGGTATCGCTGGTAGGAGAAATGGATACCCCGGGGCTGGCTGGCCACCACGGCAAAGGTGGGTGGTGCCGTGCCGAGTTGGGCGGTGTAGAAAAGCTTGAGCCGCCGGCCGCGGTACAAGGGTGGTTCGTGATGGGCGACCGCCGCCGCCAGGAGGCGGTTGAGGGCAGCGGTGGGGAATCGGGCATGGAACTGGCGATGGACCCTGCCGATCTCGGGAAAGATCCGCGCGATCCCGTAGCCGGTCAGGGCCGAAACCCGGAGCACCGGGGCAAAGGGGACAAAGGTGGTGGCCATCCTGATCTCTTCGAGCAGCCACTTCTGCCGTTTCCTGTCATCGCGGATCAGGTCCCACTTGTTGACCAGGATGATCAGGGCCCGCCCCTGTTCCTGGGTATAGCCGATCACCCGTGTATCCTGCTCGGTGATCCCCTCGGCGGCGTCGATCAGCACCAGGGCGATATCGCA
The DNA here is from genome assembly GCA_026987195.1 of Desulfobulbaceae bacterium. Taxonomy (GTDB): domain Bacteria; phylum Desulfobacterota; class Desulfobulbia; order Desulfobulbales; family Desulfobulbaceae; genus DRKI01. The sequence continues at coordinate 2,717 of JALSNC010000056.1, forward strand.
GCGGCCCAGCGCCTTGAGAGCCTTGAGAATGGAGAACTTTTCCAGTTTGTCCCGGGTCCTGCCCTTGCGCCGGATACCGGCGGTGTCGATGAGCAGGTAACTGTATCTATCCCGGGTGAGCAGGGTATCCACCGAGTCACGGGTGGTGCCCGAGATGTCCGAGACCACCATCCGGTCCTGGCCGATGATGGCGTTGATCATGGAGGACTTGCCCACGTTGGGCCGGCCGAAGAAGGCCAGCCGCACCGTGCCCTCGGGAAGCCGGGGCAAAGGCCCGCTTTCTGCCAGTTCCCCGGCCAGGGCCTCCATCAGGCTGCGATAGCCGAAGCCGTGATCAGCGGACAGGGGCCACAGCTTCTCCACCCCCAGCTCGAAAAACGGCGGCAGCAGCTCGGGCTCCAGCTCCGGGCTGTCCACCTTGTTGACGACGAAAAAGACCTTTTTCCTGGTCCGCCGCAGGAGATCGACGATCTCGAGATCGCCTGGGATCAGGCCCTGCCGGCCATCCATCAGGAAGAGGATGATATCGGCCTCGTCGATGGCCCGCATGGCCTGGTCACGGATGTGACCGGTGATGGTGTCGTCCTCGTCGGCGATGCCGCCGGTATCCACCAGGAGAAAGGTTCGCTCCTCCCAGGTGACTGTCGCGTAGTGACGGTCCCTGGTCACACCGGGAGTGGGGTCGACCAGGGCATTGCGGCTGCGGGTCATGCGGTTGAACAGGGTCGATTTGCCCACGTTGGGCCGGCCGATGAGGGCAACGAGGGTCGGGGTATCAGAGGTCATGGAGTCTACTCAGTTGTTGGCTGCAGAGGTCGGCGAGTTGGCGCAGGGCAGGATACCCGGCTGCCGCGGGTTTGGCAAGCAACCCCTGCAGACTGTCCATGGCCGGCCGCAGGTAGGCCCGAAAAAAGGGCCTGCCCCGCTGCCGGGTGAGAAAGGCGAAGGCGCCCAGGATCTGCAGGTTCCGCTGCAGGGCGAGCACCAGGAACTCACTGTAAAATCGCTCGCGATCATAGGGGAGATACTGTTCAAGGGCGTCGAGATAGACCCTGATCAGTTCCTCCTGCAGCGGTGCGGGCAGGCAGGCATAGGGATCGAGCAGCAGGGAGGCGAGGTCATAGGCCAGGGGACCGAAACGGCCGGCCTGGAAATCGATGAAACGCGGCCTTCCCCCCTGGACCATGATGTTGCGGCTCTGGAAATCGCGGTGGAGGAAAAATCCGGCCGGGGCAGACGCGGCAGCCGCGGCCAGCGCGGCAACCTCCTGGCCGAGCCTGTCAAGATCCGGCTCAAGGCCCAGAAAGTCGCGGCACAGGGCGGCGACAAAATAGCCGGATTCCCGCTCAAGCATAACCTTGCTGTCATAGCGGGCCCCGTCCCAGCACCAGGCCGGATCCAGGCCACGTCCCCCCAGGACCTGCATCCGCGCCAGTTCCCGCACCACCCGGCGGTAGAGGGCGCGCACCTCCCCGTCGTCCCGGTCCCGGGCCCGGACCAGTCCGTGCAGCCGGCCATCGCCCAGGTCTTCACACAGCAGCAGGCCCGAGGAGGGATCGAAACCATAAGACTCCGGCACCGGCACCCCGCAGCGTGCGAGATGACGACCGATCCGCCAGGCCGCGCGTGCCTCGGCCATGCCTGCCCGGTCATCCGGCGGCGGCAGCACGGCCACGGCCGTGGACCCGTCCCGGCCGTGGACCCGGAAGAACCTGCGCAGGGATCCGTCCGCCCTCAGTGACGTGACACGATCAACCGCTCCGGTATCGAACCGGTCGGTTGGCGTCAGGGAGCGGATTATGTTGACAAGATCGTTTCCCATTGTATCGTTTCATTCCATATTCCGACTCCTGCAGCGGCCCGCCAGGATGAAATCGCGGCAGACGGGCCTCGAACAAGGCAACCTGCCCGCAGGAGCGGGCATAACAGATGATGAACATCAGGAAAACACCATGGTGTCACTGCCGCAGGCAGGCAATGCTCCCGGCACCTGCCCCTAGCCCCTGGCACCTGGCCCCTGGCACCTGGCACCTGACCCCCGGCCCCTGGCCCCTGAATCCCCATGAGTCCCACGGAACGATTTCACAACTCGCTTCTCGACCGGAGTGAATTCACCATAACCTATGAACTGGTTCCCGGCCAGGGT
>JALSNC010000057.1 GCA_026987195.1 Desulfobulbaceae bacterium
TGACAGTGCCACGTTCACGGTCACCGCCGACTATGTACGGAACCAGTTGGCCGATATTTCGGAAAACGAGGACCTGAGCAGATATATCCTGTAGCCGCGCCCGTGCCGACGGCGTGCTGCTGGATTTTTACCAAAAAGTATCTGTTTTTTTCAGGTGGTTGCCGATAGGGGTAAACTGTTACGGATTTTTTGCCGCGCAACAGTCATGACCGCGCCGCCGCCGGGCCGGCAGGCCGGAAAAAGGAGGGGAGATGCAGTTATATATCGATCCTGAACTGAAATATTGTCCGCAATGCCATGATGAGTACCGGGCCGATATCGTCACCTGCGCCGAGTGCGGTGTCGAGCTGCTTACCGGGGTGGAGATGCAGGCGCTGCAGGAGAAGCGGCATCGGCGAAAGACGGGGCGGCCCCGGCAGATCGGGCCGGACGAGGAACTGGTCGCTGTCCGGCGCGGCCCGGTCCTGCAGATCAAGGAGCTGCAGGTCATTCTCGGAGAGCATGATATTCCCTCCCTGGCGGTGAAGGAAGGCGGCGCCGGTTGCGGCAAGGGTTGCTGCGGAACCGATCTCATCCTCCGGGTCCGGGCCGACGACGCCTCCGAGGTGATGCGGATTCTGGCCGAGGAGCATGTCCGCGGCACCGCTCTCACTGAGCATGACACCAGTCATCTCAACGCGGTGTTCAATACCGCTGCCCAGGAGGCCACCTGCCCGGCCTGCGGTTGCAGGTTTCCCACCACGACCACCACCTGCCCGGAGTGCGGTCTCTGTTTCGCCTGATAACGAGTAATAATTCCGGAATTGCAGAGCAGTTGTCCATGAAGGTGAACTGTTGCGTCACGATGGCGGCCGCCGGCAGCAGCGGTCAGTCGCGATCGTAATCACTCCGCCGTCGCTGGGCCTTGAGCCGGCTGCGCAGTTTTTTTGCCTTGAGTCGGCGTTCCCTGGCGCTGCGGCCCGGCTGTGTCCTGTGCCGTATTTTATCCCGGTGCAGAGCCCGGCGGAGGAGAAGGGCAAAGCGCTGCAGCACCTCTTCCCGGTTTGCCCGCTGACTGCGTCGCTGGTCGGCATGGAGCTGCAGGACTCCCTGCCGGCTGATCCGGGAAGCCAGCCGTTTGCGGATCAGTGCCTTCTGCTCTGCGGAGAGGCTGGGCGAGCTGTCCACGGCAAAGCGGAGGGTCACCCTGGTGTTGACCTTGTTCACGTGCTGGCCACCGCTGCCGGAGCTGCGGGAAAAGGAAAACGAGATCTCGGAGAGCGGAATACGGACACCAGGGACAATATCGCACCATTGCCGGCGGTTTGCGCTCTGCTGCCCTGGGCAGGTTTCTTGCGTCTGTTGCATCATTCTGTTCATACTACCATGGAAAACGGACTCTTTCAGCCATGATCGCAATGTATCTGACCCTGGCCATCCTCGCCCTCACCTTCGGCCTGCTGATCTTTACCCGCCTGCCGCCGGTGGCCGTCTTTGTCGGCGCCCTGACCCTGACCATCACCTTCAGGCTGGCTCCCCTTGAGGCCTCGCTCAAGGGGTTTTCCAATCCCGGCGTCCTCACCATCGGCGCCCTGTTCATGATCGCAGCCGGCATGTACTCCACCGGCGCCATCACCATCCTCAGCGACAGGCTCATCGGCCGGCCGAAATCCGTGTTCCGGGCCCAGCTCAAGATCCTGCCCAGTATCGCCTTCGGCTCCGCCTTTCTCAACAACACCCCCCTGGTGGCAATGATGATCCCGGTGATCCGGGACCTGTCACGCTCCTGTGACCTGGATGCCAGAAAGCTCTATATTCCGCTCAGCTATGCCTCCATTCTCGGTGGCACCTGCACCCTCATCGGCACCGCCACCAACCTGGTCATCGCCGGCATGATCACCGATGCCCTCAAGGATGGCGGAGAGAACCTCCCCTACATGGAACCGGTGGGCCTGTTCGATCTGTCCACCGTCGGTGTGCCGGTGACCGTGGCCGGCATCATGTTCATCCTGTTCACCAGCCGCTGGCTGCTGCCCCGGACCCCCGGCAGCGGCATAGTCCATGACAAGAAGGAACGCCGCTATTTCCGCGTCGAGCTGAAGGTGGACTCCGAAGGCCCCCTTGTGGGCAGGACCCTGGAAGAGGCGGGCCTGACCACGCCGGAGGGGTTCGAGATCATCTCCATCACCCGCCGGGAGAGCACACTGGAGTTCGGACCCGGCACCCGTCTCCAGCCCAACGACGTGATCGCCTTTGCCGCGGACATCGATGGCGCCAAGACCCTGTGGGCCACCATCGGTCTGCAGCCGGTCTATGCCACGAAAAAGAACAAGACCGAACGCCACAACCACCACCTGGTGGAGGTGGTGGTCTCCAATCGCAACACCTTCCTCGGGCAGCGTATCGGCGACCTGGCCGAACAGGAGGACCGGGAATACGAGGTCTGGCTGGTGGGTATGGCCCGTGACGGCGCCGCCATGGACTATCCGCTGCGCGATGCCATCATCCAGGCCGGGGACGTGGCGCTCCTGGAGGTCAAGGACCGCTTTTTCTATCGTAACCGCAACGAGATCGACTTTTCCCTCACCAAGCGGCTGCGGGGGGCCCGGATCCAGCGGACCGACAAGGCCATTGTCGCCAGCCTGATCACCCTTGCCATGGTCGTCTCTGTCACCATGGGCTGGCTGACCATGCTCAATGCCGCCCTGCTGGCCGCCGGTGCCATGCTGCTCAGCGGCTGCATGGATCTCACCAGTGCCGGCAGGTCCGTGGATTTCGCCACCCTGGTGATCATCGCCGCCGCCATGGGGCTCGAGTCGGCGGTCACGGCCAGCGGCCTGTCCGAGGTCATCGGCAACGGCCTGGCGGCCCTGGGCGGCGATTCTCCCTATATTGCCCTGGCCGTGGTCTTCCTCGGCTGTATTCTCATGGATGCCATGGTCACCAATGTGGCCTCGGCGGTCTTCATCTTTCCAATGGCCCTGACCATGGCCCATGGTCTTGGCGTGTCGTTCATGCCCTTTGCCGTCACCGTCATGGTCGGCGCCTCCTGTTCCTTTATCTCGCCGGTGAGTTACCAGACGAATCTGATGGTCTATGGTCCGGGAGAGTATACCTTTGGCGACTTCGTCCGCATCGGTCTGCCGCTCTCCCTGCTGGTGGGCCTGATCACGGTACTTCTGACACCGGTCTTTTTTCCCTTCCATCCCTGAACCCGCAGCCCGGCAAGGTCGGCACACCGGCCGGAGCCGTTGACCTGTTCCGCCGCGAAAAGATCACTCCGAGTCGCCATGGTGCGACAACATGCCACATTCCCAGGGGGCGCTCACCATGGTAATCTCTGCTACACTGTATCACCTGTTGGTAGCACAGCGTGGCGATGACAGCTCACGTACATTCCAACTCCAGGGTTGTACAGGCTTCGACGTGTTGTACGTTGACACAGGTGCCGCAGGTCCGTGCACCTGCTCCTGGCCGCCATACGGCCGGCAGTGGTTGCGCGGAGATGCGGTAGCTGTGACGACGTACGATCTTTGAGTCTGTGGCCGGGGCATGGGGCCCGGGCCGTGCTGCCATGCCATGAGCGCATGACAACCCGTGAGGAGTGAGGAACTATGCTGAACAACGACAGGAACAACGTGGAGAGTGTTGCAAGACGCCAGGTTCTGGCAGGAACAGGGGCCCTGGCCGCAGGTGTCGCCCTGGCCGGCCTGGGTGGCCTGGTCAGTACCGCGCATGCCACCGGTCGGGACATGACCGCCTGGCCCTGGCCCTACAGGAAGCTTGATCCTGCCGCAACCGCGGAGATTGCCTACAACGAGTGGTACCGGGTGTTCTGCGGTGCCGCGGTCATCAACTCCGTCTTCAGCCAGCTCAAGGAGAAGGTCGGCGAACCCTACGCCTCTTTTCCGTCCGATGCCTTTGTCTTTCTCGAAGGCGGCCAGCTCGGCTGGGGAACCATCTGCGGCTCCGCCGCCGGTGCCAATATCGTGGCCAACCTGATCATCGGCCCGCGCATCAGCGGTACCTCCGAGGGCCACGAGATCTCCGCCGACATCATGCAGTGGTACTCGGAGACCGAGCTGCCGACCTACACGCCGAAGAAACCGAAGATCACCGCCAGACTGCCGACCACGACCAGTGATTCGCCGCTCTGTCATATCTCCGTGGGCCGCTGGATGAAGGCGGCCAACAAGCCGCTCAAGAGCAAGGAGCGCAAGGATCGCTGCGCCCGGGTCGCCGCCAGCACCGCCTTCCGGCTGGTCGAGCTGCTCAATCAGTGGAAGGATGGCGACTACGAGGCAACCAGCGATTTCTCCTGCGCCAAGGAGAACGGTATCACCGGTCAGTACAACTGCATGGACTGCCATGGTGAGAACGTGCCCCAGCCGCCCATGCCCAAGACCTGATCCCTCGACCCGGACATTTCACCATCTTCACGACGCCGCAGGCGGGACGCTGTTCCGCCCGCGGTGTCCGCCAGGTTCTTTTCTCCTGGCCGTAAACGGTCGTCTCTTGTGAAAATATCGCTATTTCAAGTGGTTGTCAGTGGCGGTGATCTGTTGCCGTCTTTCAGGCCGGTTACCCCTTCCAGTTGCCGTTATTGCCCCTGCCGTTCCCGCCTCCGCGGCGCCTGACTTCGGCACGGCGCATGCGGACCTGCAGACTGGCCGGGCCGCAGAACTCCTCCACCTTGTGGAAAAAATCCGGACAGGGGCGGATGGTGAGATCCTTGAGCAGTTCGATATCCACCTCGCCGCGGCCGTCGAAATGCAGGGTCAGGTGGATGGGCGTGGGACCATGGTACTCGTAGAGCATCTCCTTCAGGCGTTCCATGTGCTGGCGTGATGTCCGGCTCGCCTGCAGTCGTATGCAGGCACGTTCGGTATACCTGGCCATGGCATCGGCCAGGGGTGTGACCTCCTCTGCGATCACCTTTGCACCCCGTTCCCCCTGCTGCACCGTGCCCAGGACCACCAGCGGTTCCCCGCCGCCCAGGAGTGCGGAGCAGGCGGCAAAGGTGGAGGGAAAGACGACCACCTCCACGGAACCGCTCATGTCCTCGAGCACTGTAAACGCCATACGGTCGCCCTTCCTGGATTTATGTTCCTTGACATGCTGGATCAGCCCGCCGATGCGCACGGCCTGGCCATCGCGCCAGGCATCGAGGCCGCTGATCTCGGTGTCCACCACCATGCGCAGGTCACGGATCACGCCCTCCAGGGGATGCCCGGTGAGAAAGAAACCCAGGGTCTCCTTTTCATACGCCAGTTTCTTGAGTTTGGGCCACTCATCGATCTCGGGCAGTTCGATCTCGGTGGTCGGCGGCCTGGACTCTTCGGCCGCCAGGGCAAAGAGGTTCATCTGGCCGCTCATCCGGTCCCGCTGCACGGCCTTGGCCCGGTCCAGGGCCTGGCCGAGCACTTCCATGTACTGGGCCCTGCGGCCGCCGAGCGAGTCAAAGGCGCCGGCCCGGATCAGGCTCTCGATCACCTTGCGGTTGACGCGGCTGGGATCGATGCGGCTGCAGAAATCACCCAGGGAAGCGTAAGGACCGTTTGCCTCCCGTTCCTCGATGATGGATTCCAGGGCCGCGCCGCCCACGTTCTTGACTGCGGCCAGGCCGAAGCGGATCCGGTCGCTGATGACCGTGAAGTCGTTGGAGGATTCGTTGATGTCCGGCGGCAGGACCTCGATACCCTGCTGCCGGCATTCGCTGATGTACTTGACCACCTTGTCGGTGTTGTCGACGTCGCAGGAGAGCAGGGCGGCGAGAAACTGGGCCGGGTAATGGGCCTTGAGGTAGGCGGTCTGGTAGGCGATCAGGGCATAGGCCGCCGAGTGGGACTTGTTGAAGCCGTAGCCGGCGAACTTGGCCATCAGGTCGAAGATATAGGTGGCCTTGTCCTCGGGTACCCCGTTTTTCCTGGCCCCGGCCATGAATTTTTCCCGCTCCTGCTCCATGACCTCGGGGATCTTCTTGCCCATGGCCCGGCGCAGGATATCGGCGTCGCCCAGGCTGTAGCCGGCAAGGATGTTGGAGATCTTCATCACCTGTTCCTGGTAGACGATGACCCCGTAGGTCTCCTCCAGCACCGGTTTGATCTGGGGCAGGGGATAGTCGGCCACGCGTCGCCCGTGCTTGGTCTCGACAAAGGTGTCCACCATGCCTGAATCGAGGGGCCCGGGCCGGTAGAGGGCGACCAGGGCGATGAGATCGGAAAACTGTTCCGGCGCCATCTTGATCAGCAGCTCGCGCATGCCGTCGCTTTCGAGCTGGAAGACCCCCAGGCTGTCACCCCGGCAGAGCAGGTCATAGGTCTTGGGGTCGTCCATGGGGATCTTGTCCATGGCCAGGTCGATGCCGATATCCTTCCTGATCAGCTTGAGCGCCCGGTCGATGACCGTCAGTGTCTTGAGGCCGAGAAAGTCGAACTTGATCAGGCCGGTCTTCTCGGTGTACTTCATGTCATACTGGGTCAGGACCTCCTTGTTCGGCCCCACACAGAGCGGCAGGTACTCGACCATGGGCTTGGGCGAGATGACCACACCGGCGGCATGGATGGTCTTGTGCCGGGAGAGCCCCTCGAGGGTCCGGGCCACGCTGAGGAGTTCACGCACCGCGTCGTCCTTCATGGCCTCACGCAGCCGGGGCTCCGCGTCGATGGCCTTCTCCAGGGTGATTTTCAGTTCGTCGGGCACCAGCTTGGCGATCCGGTCGACCACGGGCAGCGGCACCTCCAGGACCCGGCCCACGTCGCGGAGCACGGCCCGGGCCTTCATGGAGCCGTAGGCCACGATCTGGGCCACGTGACGGTCACCGCCGTAGCGCCCGCGGACGTACTCGATGACCTCGTCGCGTCGTTCCTTGCAGAAATCGACGTCAAAGTCGGGCATGGACATCCGTTCGACATTGAGAAACCGCTCGAAGATCAGACCGTAGGGGATGGGGTCGATATCGGTGATGGACATGCAGAAGGCGGCCAGGCTGCCGGCGCCGGAACCGCGGCCGGGACCGACCGGGATCTTCCTGCTCTTGGCCCAGTTGATGAAATCGGCCACGATCAGGAAGTAGCCGGAAAATCCCATCTCCTGGATCACCCCGATCTCCATCTCCAGCCGGTCCCGGTACTGCTGTTCCTCGTCGTCGCTGAGCCCCCTGACCTCGCGGATGTGATCGAGCCGTTTCTCCAGCCCTTCCCGGCAGGCCTTCTCGAACAGGCTTTCCAGGGTCTCGTTCTCGGGCACCGGGAAGACCGGGAAGTGGTGGGCGCCGAATTCAAGCTCCAGGTTGCAGCGCTCGGCCACCTCCAGGGTGTTGGCCAGGGCCTCGGGACAGTAGGAGAACTGGCGTGCCATCTCTTCGGGCGACTTGAAGTAGAGCTCATCGGTGGAGAACCGGAACCGCTTGGGATCGTTGATGGTGCGGCCGGTCTGGATGCAGAGCAGCACCTCGTGCGCATAGGACTCCTCCTGCCGCAGGTAGTGGCAGTCGTTGGTGGCCACCAGCTTGATGCCCAGGTCCCGGCCCAGCTCCATGAGCCCTTCGTTGGCCGCCTTCTGCTCAGGAATGCCGTTCTCCTGGAGTTCGAAATAGAGCCGGTCACCGAAGATGCCCTGCAGCTCCAGGGCCTTTGCCCGCGCGCCGTCCGGATCGTTGTGGGTGAGCCGCCAGGGAATCTCGCCGTGCAGGCAGGCGGTGAGGGCGATCAGTCCCTCCTGGTGCCGGACCAGGACCTCCTGGTCGATGCGCGGCTTGTAGTAGAACCCCTCGGTCTGGGCGATGGTGGCCAGCTTCATCAGGTTGCGATAGCCGGTCTCGTTCATGGCCAGCAGAACGATGTGAAAGTTGTGCCCCGCGGTCCTGTCCTGGAGGAGCCGGCTCTTCTGGGCAATGTAGAATTCGCAGCCGACCAGGGGCCGGATACCGGCCTTTTTTGCCTTTTCATAGAATTCCAGGGCGCCGTACATGGCGCCATGGTCGGTGATCGCCACGGCCTCCATGTCGAATTCCCGGGTCTGGCGGATGAGATCGGCCAGACGGATGGCGCCGTCCAGCATGGAGTACTGGGTGTGGACATGGAGATGGACAAAGGGAGCAGACATGTTCTCTCTTCCGGTGATCTGTAGCTCGGGCAGGTTCAGCGGGCGCTGTTCAGGCCCCTGACACCCTCCAGGTTGGCATCGGTCAGGTCGGCGCCGTCCATCCGGGCCCCGGTCAGGTCGGCCCGGAGCAGGTTGGCGCCCTTGAGACTTGCACCGCGCAGGTTGGCGCCGCGCAGGTTGGCGCCCGGCAGGTTGGCATAAGTCAGGTTGGCATCCTCCAGGTTCGCCCCCTCCAGATTGGCCCGCCGCAGGTTGGCCATGCGCAGGCTGGCGCCGCTCAGGTTGGCGCCGGCCAGGTCGGCCCCCACCAGATCGGCCTTTTTCAGGTCGGTGCGGGCCAGGTTGCAGCCGGGACAGTCGCGGGCCATCCATTTGACCGTGGAGCGGAGATCCTTGTCCATGGACGGGCTGCGGCGGGAGTTCTCCTCGATAATGGCCGGTTCCGGCTCCTGTTCCGGTGGCGCCGGCTGCACGGACTTCCCGGACGGTGCGGGAGCGGCCTGGTGCTGTTTCTTCTGCCTGCGAATGGAACGGCGATAGCTCTTTCGCCTGGCCTTGATCTCGTGGTAGAGGCTCTTTGCATCGCCGGCCATCTGTTCCGCCTTGTAGGCAAGCACACCGGCGCTGTTGGCCAGGTAGTAGGTGTTGTCGGCATCGAGGACCTGGAAACAGCGCAGGTCACCGTACCACCAGCTTGCCATCCGCAGGCAGAGTTCCCCGTCTTCACTCACGTCCCATCTGCCGGTATCCTTGTTGTCGAAGATGTCCTTGCCGAACAGGTGACCCGAGTGGTCGAAGAAGAGATAGGTGTCCTCGTCATGGGAATGGATGAACAGGGTGTTGCCGTCCACCAGCGAGAGGACCTCCTGCGGCGGAAGCTGCCTGGCGTCCCGGGTCTTTTCCAGTTTCCCGGTATTTGTGGGAGCGCAGGCAGCAAGAACAGAGAGGATCAATGCGCAGATGACGATGGAAATCCGTTGCATGGCAACCTCGATGGTGAAAAAAATGGGGAAAAGAGGCGTCTCGGCTCCCGGGATCGGAAGCTGTCAGTATCTTACACACTCGTCCTGCTTTTGGCATCTATTTATCCGAAAATCAGAGGACAGAGGACGGAAGACAGAGGACGGAACAGAGTGCTGCCTTTGGCGGTATCCTTATGCCATGTTCCTGATTTTTTTATAATCGGTTCTGGCTGCGACCAAATGACCTGATCCGGCCATGCCGGCTTATCCCCGGATGTGGAAGCGTTCCCTGATCCTCGCCAGGGGGACCAGGTCGGCTTTTCGTTCAGAGGGGGTGAGAAAGGAGAGGAGCTTGGTTTTGAGAATGGTGGGGTTGAGCTCGCTCTTGATGGCGATGACACCTTCCATGATGATCTTCTGCAGGAGCAGCTCCTGGTTGGTCCGCTCGCGGAGGTTGGCGGCAAAGGGAAGAAAGAGAAAGTTGGAGAGGATCAGGCCGTAGAGGGTGGAGGTGAGCGCCACCGGGATGGCCGACAGGATGACCGAGGTGTCGCCGATGCCGGCCAGCATGGAGATCAGGCCGACCACGGAACCGATGATGCCGAAGGCGGGCAGGAAGTCGGCAATGGTGCGCAGGACCCGTTCCGAGTCCTCGCGCCGCAGCTTGAAAAAGTACATCTCGGTGTTGAGGATGTCGCGTATCTGCCCTGGTTCATAGTTGTCCACCAGGCAGCCGAGGGCGCGGCGGAGAAAAAGGATCGATGTTTCGCTTTCGTCGGCCTGCAGGGACAGAATCCCCTGCACCCTCGATTTGATGGCAAGATCGATGAGAATATCGACGATTTCGCTTTCCGACTTGATTCGCCGTCCATAGGAGGCGCGGACCACCCTCGAGACTATCTTCAGCCGTTCCATGCGGAAGCTGAGCAGGGCCGCGGCCGTGCTGCCGCCGACCACGATCATGAAACCGGCCAGGTTGAAATAGAGACTGAGGTTGCCCTTGAGGAGAAAACCGGCCACGAAGACCAGGCCGCAGAGGATGAGGGCAATGAGGTTCTGTCGTTGCATCAGTGTCTGGCCTGCATGGAAAAGAGATCTGTCCAGGCAGCGGTGTCCTGGCCTCCTGCCTGACCGGAATATTCCGCGGAGAGCGTTCCGGCCGGTGCCGGCTCCCGGGAGAGAATGATCTCGACCCTTCTGTTGGCGCGTCTGTCGGCCTCGCTGCTGTTGGGTCTGACCGGCCGGAAGTAGCTGTATCCCGTGACAATGAGCTGGGAGCCGGGAATACCGGCTTCCTCCATGAGAAAACGCGCCACCTGGCAGGCCCGGGCCGTGGAAAGTTCCCAGTTGGTGGGGTACCGGGGAGAGCTCATGGGCACCGAGTCGGTATGGCCGACCACGTTGATCATGTAGGGGGTCTGCCGGATGATGGGAATCAGCTTGCGCAGGGAGCGACGTGCCGTGTCGGTCAGCTCGGCATGACCGGTATCAAAGAGGAGATCACCGGTGAGAATGATGCGCATGGTTTTGTCCGGAATCAGTTCCACAGAGGCGAACTTTTCCAGCTTTTCGCTGGCAAGGGTGGTGCGGGAGAGATCAAAGATCTCCGTGATGAGTTCTCCGCCGTCGTCGGCCCTGGGTTCGGAGAGAGCCGGTCCGGTGCCGGTGCCATCGGCATCGGCAGGCCCGGCGTTGGCCGCGGCCGGCCTTACCAGGTCCGACAACGGTCGGGGCTCCAGTTCCTCCGGGATGCGGGGGGCGGTTTTTGCAGGCTGTTCAGGCTCAGCAGGTTCCGCAGCCACGGCCCCGGTATTCCTGTGGGGAGGAAAACCGGAGGAGTCCACGGAAGAGGCATCCTGCCGCACGTCCTCCACCGGTCGCAGGAGCCTGGAGCCGTTTTTGGCGACTTCCGGATAGATGGGATAGAAGGGCAGGGCCGCGGACGGGGGCAGGGGCATGGTCAGGGGCCTGCCGCCGACCACCTCCACCTTCTCCCTGCTCAGAAAGTCGCGGTGGGCGAGCTGGTAGACAAACAGGGTCAGGAAGAGCACGAACATGGTCATCATCAGGTCGGACCAGGCGATGGACCAGTGCGGTGTGGTCGGGGTTCGCGGACGGAAGAAGGTGTCGTCCACGACAAAGACCGGGTGCGAAGAACAGGTGGGGCTGGTGCTGTTGCGGTGCTGATCCAAGGGGCAGGCTGATGGCTGAATTGACGGAGTATGGCCGGGCGCTGTCGCGGGTGGTGCGGCCGGACATGGTTCAGGTTCAGGAGGTAGGGCGATCTGCCGGTCCGTTGTGCAGTCGCCTGTTTTCCTATCGGCAGATACGGCCCGTCAGACTAGGAAAAAACCAATGGTCAGGCCATGTTTTTTTCCGGTTCGCTCCCGGCCAGCGCCCTCTGCACGGCCAGGCCGAGTTCGGTGATGGTGTAGGGTTTCCTGAGAAAACCGGAGACGCCCAGTTGCAGGGCCCGGCGCACGTGGCTGTCCTCGGCATAGCCGCTGATAATCAGGGCCTTCTGGTCCGGACGGAAGGAGATGATGGCGCCATAGGTCTCGGTGCCGTTCATGCCGCTGCCCATGAGCATGTCCAGGAGGAGCAGATCGACCTTCTCTCTGCGGAGACGGGCCACGGCCTCCTCGCCACTGGCCAGGCTGCTGACCCGGTAGCCGAGCCGGGTGAGCATCTTGGCGGCAATATCACGCTGCATGGGCTCGTCATCCACCACCAGCACGGTTTCGCCATTACCCCGGAGCTCTGCCCCGGACAGCGACTGACAGTCCTGCTCGGGAAGGCGGCTGTCCATGGGCAGGTAGACGGAGAAGAGTGTGCCCTGGTCGCTGTTGGCCACGGTGACACAGCCCCGGTGTTCCTGCACCGTGTTCCAGACAATGGTCAGGCCGAGACCGGTGCCGCTTCTGCCCAGCTTTTTCCTGCTGAAGAACGGTTCGAAGATATGCCGGCGTGCATCCTCGTCGATTCCGGGACCGGTATCGATGACCTTGAGCAGAACATGTTCGCCCGGCGCCATGGCCTGGCAATCGGGGAGGGCGGCATCAAGAGATATCCGGGCCGTGGCAATGGTCACCGTGCCTGAACCGGTCACCGCCTCCAGGGCATTGATCACCAGGTTCATGAGACATTTGCGCAGGTGAATGGCCGAGCAGAAAACGGGCAGGGGAGAGTCGGCCAGGTCCAGTTCCAGCCGGACGTCGGGATACCGCTCCTTCTGACGCCGGTATTCCGGCGAATTCAGGTAGTCGCGTACCAGTTGATTGAAATCGATAACCTTTTTCGTGCTGGCCGTGCCCCGGGCAACGGTGAGCAGGTCGGCCACCACCTCCGAGGCCCGCAGGCCGGCCGCACTGATGGCCACCAGGTCGTTTCTCAGTGAACTGTCGGGAGGCAGCCTCATCAGGATCAGTTCCGGATAGGAGACGATCCCGGAGAGGATGTTGTTGAGGTCGTGGGCAACACCACTGGCCATGAGGCCGATGGCCTCCATCTTGCGGGCCTGGGTGAGCCGCTGTTCCATCTGCAGCTTCTCCTCGGCCAGGTTCCTCTCCCGTGCCATGATCCTGGCCAGCTCGCCGGTCATGGTGTTGAAGGCGTCCTCGAGCTCGCGGAGCTCCTCGTAGCTGCGGAAGGAGATCTGGCCGGAAAAGTTTCCCCGGGCCACATCCCGGGAGGCATTGACCAGTTCGCGCAGGGGCCTGATGATACTTCCGGCCAGGAGGTAGGAGAGGGTGAGGATCAGCAGGACCAGGATGGCAAGCAGGAGAAGAATGGAGTTCCGCAGGGTTCTGGTGGCGGAAAGGAAGTCTGCCGCGTCCCAGGAGACCACGCTGCTCCAGTCTGTACCGGCCAGGGGAACAAAGGCGACGAACGAGTCAAGGCCCAGCAGGGAGGCACGGCCATAGCCCGGCGTGCCGGAGACGATCTCGTCGACGAGTCGCCTGTCCTCTTCTGCCGGGGCGCCGAGCTGCTGCATGGCCTCCCCGGGCCGGGTCGAGTAGAGAATGGTGCCGCTGGAGGATACCAGCCGGTAGATCCGTCGGCTGTCCGCCGACCCGGTGCCGGCCTTCTTCACCATGGTGGCGATCGGAATCTCGCCAAGAAGGGTACCGATGAACCGGTCACCGAAATAGGCGGTCCGCCGGATGGCAAAGGGAACGACCAGCGCCTGCAGGACATCGCTGTAGACCGGAGCGCCGATAACCACCCGGTTGGGGGTCTCCCCGGCCAGCCGCAGAACGGGGCGTGCGCTGACGTCAAGATCGCTCTCCTCGATCCTGCCGAAGACCGATCGGATCTCTTCCCTCCCCTCCGCGTTGACATAGGCAAGAAAGGGAAAGGAAGTGGCGTGCCTGGCCAGGTGTTGCTGCAGGAGCCCTTCCTCGTAGTTGACCGCATACATGTCCACGGGCTTGCCCCGGGCTATTTCCAGGAGCGACGACTGTTGGTCGGCCAGATGCTCGCTGATCCGGGAGGCGAGATTTTCGGCAAGAAATTCGAGATGCTGTCGACGGCACTGGAGCAGAGGACGGGCGAGTACATAGTAGCTGAAGAAGGAGACCGTGAGAATGCAGCCGAGGATGAGACAGAGCTGCCAGAGAAAGATCTTTCCCCGGATGGAAAAGCGCCACCACATGCTACTGTACCGGGAAGGCCCCGTGCGTTTCGATGATACGCCGTCCCTCCGGGCCCAGGAGAAAATCGATGAACAGTCGTTCCGCTGCCCGGGGCTCGGTTTGCCAGACCAGGGCAAGGGGGATGGCCAGGGGATATTCGCCGGATTCGAGAGTCTCCCCGGTCGGGGCAAAACCGTTCAGGGTCGGGACCCTGAGGCCGGTGCCGGCCGTGGCGCTCAGTGGCACATAGCCGATGGTGAAGGGAGTGGTCCTGAGGATCGCCACCGTTTCCGGGGTGGTGTAGACCGTCTCGCCGACCAGACGGCGGATATTGCGAAATCCCGGGAGAAAGGTCTCCAGGACCCGCCGCGACGAGTCCCCTGCCTCACGGTTGGCGACATAGATCTTCCGGTCGGGCGAACCACCCAGCCTGCCCCAGGTGGTGATACGGCCGGTGTAGATGGCGATGATCTGTTCGTAGGTGAGATCGTCCACGCCTTCCACCGAGGGATGGATGGCAAAGACCACCGGCGCGCGGGCGAACAGCAGGTAGCTGAGTCCCTGCTGTTTTTCCCGTTCCTTCAGGGGGCGGGCAACCCGGGCAAGGGTACACCTGCCGGCAAGAACCGCTCTGATGCCGCCGCCGCTGCCGGTGGAGTCGGGGATCTCGACGCTGATGCGGGGATAGAGGTCCATGAATGCGTGGGCCACCCTGCGCAGCAGCCGCTGGCTGTCGCCGGTGCCGGCGATGATGAAGTGTCCCTGTGGTGTCGCGGCGGACAGAGACTGTGCCTGAAGGCAGGAGAGGAGCCACAGGCAGAGGAGCGGGACCAGCCACCGGCTGTGCCTGGCCCGGATTCCGGCTTCCGCGGGAAAGGCCGGGAGGGACCGGCGGCGGCATGTCGGTGGAGTGAAAGTTCGCATGAAAGGTTATAACTGCGGTCCAGGGGCTGATCCGGCCTGGAGGCCTTGCGACGGTTTTTTTCAGTATATAGGGATTTCCGGACAATGGAAAGGATGTTGCTGAAAAAAATATAGCGAAAACCGTTGCCGCCCAATGGTTTTCGGCAACTGTTCGCCGCGGATGGGAAGCAGGGCCGGGTGGATTGTCCTGGTATCTTTCCTGTCGGAAACAACCCGAAAAGCGTCTTCCACGGTCACTTTTTCCTGCAAGGGGCGGCCGGTTGCCCTTGTGACCGGGAGAGCAGGTATGCGCTCACAGAAACCGCACAGAGTCTTCGCTTACCTCTTTGCACGGCCGTGCCTGCCCGCATAGGCAGGCTATCGGAGTCTCCCTGCGGTCCCTGAGAGCGCTTACACCATTGTACTCGGAAAAACCTGTGGTTCGTCATCCCGTGAGGGGGTACGGGCACCGGTATGATCCCGGGCTGCCTGCCGTTTCGGGTTGCGGCGAATACGGTGGTGTCAGGTCCGTTTTCCGTGTGTTCCGCAGGGCAGGGCCATGGATCTGACCGCATCGATCGACTGCCGGAGATCTTCCTCGCTGTGGGGTTCCAGGGTCATCAGCGGCCGGTGGCCATGCTGATGGAGATAGGTGAACAGGCCCTGGAAGTCAAAGGTGCCGCGGCCGATGGCCAGGTGGGCATCCCCGGAGCCATCGTTGTCATGCAGGTGGAGCTGGCCGAGCCAGGGGCCCAGTTCGTCGAGCCACTGTTGCCAGCCGGTGCCGGCAAAGGCCAGCAGGTGACCGACATCGAGGCAGAAACCGGTGCTTCTGCTGTCCAGGGACTCCAGCAGCCGCCTGTGGACGGAGGGATCCTTCTCGTAGGTGTTTTCGAACATCACCCGGGTGCCCGCCCGTTCGGCCACGGGGATCAGTTCGTTCCAGGTGGTCAGGGAGCGCTGCAGCCACTGGTCGAAACGGGCGGCGTGTTTGTGTGCCTCGAAACCGAGGTGGCAGACAATGGAGCGCGGCCGGAAGATCCTGATCAGGGCAAAGGCCCGGCCGAGTTTTTGCCGGCTGAGGTCGACGATCCGTACTTCCCCGCCACCGGGTGCGAGATCGGTGAAGGGCGCATGCAGGGTGCAGGCGAGTTTTTTTTCCCTGAGACAGTGCGCGACACGGTTGAAATCGGTGTCACTGCACTGCCAGAGACAGTCGCCGTCCAGGCCGATCTCCGGCTGCAGCCGGTGGCTGAGAAAGAGGTCGAGCAGGTCGTGGCTGAGACGTTCAAAAGGGGCATTGACAAAACAGCGGCCCGTAACCGGCGGCCGGATGGGATTCTGTTGCATGATCTGGCAGGTGTTTTTTTTCAGTCAGGAGAATGGCCGGGATTGCCCCGCTTATTCTTGTTGGTCAGGTGGTATCGTTCTTGTATAGTGGCCAGGAGGCAACCATTACACGGGCCGGGTAATCTCTTTCGGCTGCCCGGAAAAAAAGATGTAAAAGTACTGCTATTTCCAGGCCGTTGCCGATGGCGGTGAACTATTACAAAAAGACACCTGTTGCAGGGCAGCCACCGATCAGCGGATACGCAAGGCAATGAAGATCAAACGTAAACTGGCAAACTATATTCTGGCGGCATTTTTTCTCAATATCTTCGCCATAATCAGCGTCGGCGGGGTCTGCATCATTCTGGTGCGGGACATGGCCCGGGACAATGAAAAGATGAAGACGGAGACAGAGTATGTCGTTCGTATCTATGACATGAATAACAAGATCCAGGAAGCTGTTTTTCTGGTACAGAACTCGGTCATCAGGCTGGACAGGGACCGGTTGCGGTATGCCCTGTCGGTGGTCGGGGATGTGGAACGGGAGGTGGCACTCTCCAAGGAAGAAGAAACCGACAGGGGGGAGTATGGCCTGAAGATGTTTCTCCTTTTTCAGCAGATGGAAGAGAATGTCCGTGCCATCAAGCGGTTGCTGCACGGGATCGACAGCCGCTTCGACGGGACCGGTCCCGTTGACAAGGGAATCCTCAAGGAGCTGGAGAGACGCGGTTATCGGATCCAGAAACTGGTGGAGAGCATCAACCGGGCCCATTTCGGGACCATCGAGAAGCTGGTGGACGAGTCCAACGGCAAGATGTACTACATTCTCTTCCTGTACCTGACCTCCTGCGCGGTGGGGATCGTCGCCTCCTGTATCGGCTATATCGCTCTCACCCGCTATACCATCATTCCCATCATGCACCTGGCCGAGGCCACGGAACGGGTGACCTTCGGCGACCTCTCGGTCCGGGTGCAGACCGATTCCAAGACCGAGCTCGGTGCTCTCTATTCCACCTTCAACCTCATGACCCGGAATCTGCAGGAGCATGAACGGCAGCAGGAGGAGTTCAACCGCGAGCTCGAGCGGCTGGTGGAGGAACGGACAGCCGAACTGCGGGCCTCGGAGGCCTCGTTGCGCAAGACCCAGAAGGACCTGCTGCGCATGGAGAAGATCGCCACCCTGGGTCAGATCGCCTCCACGGTCAACCATGAGATCAAGACGCCGCTGAACGTCCTCTACATGAACCTGCAGCTCCTTAACAAGGAGATCAGGAAGGCCCAGGTCCGGGAACAGCCGCAGAAGGAGAAGATGCTCAAGATCACCAGTCTCATCAACAACGAGATCGTCCGTATCAACGGCATCATAGAGGAGTTTGTCAAGTATGCCCGTTTCCCGGCTCCCGAGTTCGACCGGAACGATCTCAACGCCATTGTCGACCAGATCGCCGAGATAGTGCACCAGAGCGCAAGTGATGCCGGTGTGCGTATCGAGGTGGAAAAGGACGGGTCCCTGGAGCCGATCATGCTCGATGAAAAGAAGATTACCCAGGCCCTGCTCAACCTGTGCATGAACGCCATCCAGGCCATGCCCGAGGGAGGCACCCTGAAGCTGTCCACCCGGCGGGAGGATGCGCATGTCCTTCTGCGGGTCTCGGACACGGGCAAGGGGATCGAGGCCGCTGATCTGGAAAAGATCTTTGAGCCCTTTTTTACCAAGAAGGTTCAGGGCATGGGCTTCGGCCTGGCCATTGTCCAGCGGATCATCGAAGACCATGGCGGGCAGATATCCTGTGAAAGCGAACCGGGAAAGCGCACTGTTTTCACAATACGGCTTCCCATTGACTCGGGATCGCAGTATCTCTAGGCTGCATGGTCGCGATAACCTTTTTATCGTATCGGGGCGCCATGAAAATCGCCTTTTCGTCCGATGTACGGCGGTTGGGCAAAAAATATCCACACACGCTGCTATGGAAAAGAACAAGATACTCATCGTCGACGATGACAACATGACCCTGCAGACCCTGTCCATGGCCCTGGAGGACGACTATGAGACTCTCACCGCCACCAATGGCCTGAACGCCCTCAAGATCCTTGCCAGGGAGGATGTGGATGTGGTCCTTTCGGACATGGATATGCCGGGCCTCAACGGTATCGAGCTGCTGGCGAAGATCAACGAGATGGAGGAACCGGTGCCGGTGATCGT
>JALSNC010000058.1 GCA_026987195.1 Desulfobulbaceae bacterium
GGCGCAAACGATCTCGTCATCAAGCTTTCCGGCCAGCCGCGCTTTGCCATCGACAGCACCATCGCCATCACCGCAAGGGCCGAAAGGATCTACCTCTTCGACCCGGCCACAGGCAAAAGACTGTGAGCTTCTCACCTGCGCGCATGTTTCAGCAGCAGCGGTTCCTCGGCCAGAACCCGGGCGATCTTTTCCCCCGCCGTGCCATCGCCATAAATCGGCGCCTGTGGATACTTGCCGTTTTCCAGATGTTTGCGAATGGCCGCCATGATCGCCTCGCTGTCATGGGGCACATCGATGACATTGGGGCCGCGTTCACGCGAGATCTGCCGGTTGCCGATATTGACCGCGGGCACACCGAGCCATGAACACTCGCGAATGGCCACCGAGGAATTTCCGGCAATTCCCCGTGAGTTGATGAGAATGCGATAGAAATCCTCCGGCGGCACATTGCGGAAAAAATGCACATTGGGCAGCTTTCCGCGCTCGCGCCAGACACGGATGGCCTTGGATGTGGCATCGGATCCGGCATCGACATTGGGCCAGAACCACAAGGTGCGCACCCCCAGCCTGGATATGGCCTCCAGAGTGGCTTCCGCCTGTTGATAGGCGTTCTCATATTCCGTCGTCACCGGATGCTGCATGACCACGATGTAGCCTTCACGGAGATCGAAATCCGCTCCCACTCCACCGTAATTTTGCAAAAAACCTGGCGGAAGCTCAGGATTTTTCAGGACTTGTGCGGCGATATCCACAGACGGACAACCGGTCAGATAAACGCTTTCGGGATTCTCGCCCATGGAGATGACGAAATCCCGCGCCCCTTTCGAGGCCACCAGATGCAGGTCGGCAAGTTTTGTGACCGCATGGCGCACCCTGTCGTCGATGTTGCCTGTCACCTCACCACCCTGCACATGGGCCAGGGGAATATTCATGTAACTGGCGGCGATGGCCGTGGCTATGGTCTCGAAGCGGTCGGCAATGGAAACCACCACATCCGGCTTGAGGTTTTCCAGGGCCGTGGCCGTTTCGGCAAGCCCGATGGCCGTGGACTTGGCCTGCACCACCAGGTTTTCCCCCTCCACAATGGAATGGATTCGCCAGTTGATCTCGAACCCGTCCTGTTGAATGACCTGCTCCACCCGCCCATAGCGCTCCAGCAGCGTCGAGGCCGTGAGGATGATTTGCAGCTCGACGTCCTCACGCCTTCGCAAGGCCTCCAGGGCCGTGCGAATGCGGGCATAGGACGGACGCGCCGTGATCACGACGCAGACCTTGCGCTTGTTCATGCCAGGTCATCCTCCTGCAAGGGAGTCAGGGCAGCCACGTCGCGCGCCAGCCTCCGGCCAATGATGGCATCATGACGGGACACCGGAATGCCGGTGCCGGGCTTGCGCGCATCGAGCACATCGGCGGTAATGGCTTCACCCGCCTTCATGTCGCGCCTCAACACCAGACTTTTCATGAAAGTGCTCCGCATTGCCTTCATTTGCACGCTCAGCCTGTCCTTGTCCAGCGGATGGGCCCGCATGGTCTGCACATACCGCACCCCGCGCACCAGCTCGGCCATCTCCTCCACCGTCAGGGACGCAACGACATCCGGACCGAAGGCCCGCCGGCTCAAGGTCAGATGCACCTCCAGAACACTGGCCCCTTCCCAGGCCGCCACGATGCCGGGAAAGATGGTGGCCGAATGATCCGACAATCCCACCGGAACCGCGAATTGCCGCGCAAAGACGCCGAGCATGTTCACCCCGGCCTGCTCAGGCGGGGTCGGATAACTGGACGTGCACTGCAAGAGACACACCGGCGCATCGAGCGAGCGGATCAGGCCGATGGCCTCGCCAAGTTCCTCCATGCCGCTCATGCCCGAAGAGAGCAGCACCGGTTTGCCATCGGCGCACACGGCGCGAATCATCGGCACGTTGTTGACCTCCCCGGAGGCGATTTTCCATGCCGCCACCCCGATGCGCCTGAGCAAATCCACCGCCGCCATGCTGAAAGGCGAGGAGAGGAACAGCAGCCCCCTTTCATCCGCGTGGCGTTTCAGGCCCGCCCATTGTTCCGGCGTGAACTCCATGCGCTTCCAGTAGTCGAAACGGGTTTCATCCTGAGGCGAAAAGCGCACCCGCCATGGTTCCTCCGGCGTGCTTTCAGCCTCCGCGATGTGGGTCTGGAACTTCACCGCATCCACCCCGGCATCCGCGGCCGCATCGATCATGGCATGCGCCGTGCCCAGGGAGCCATCGTGGGCCTGGGCGATTTCGGCGATGATGGCGCAAGGCGCACCCGGACGCGGCTCTCTCAGCCAGTTCGTCATCATCCATCCCCCCTTGTTGTCAACAGCCGCTCGGCCAGGGCGAAATCCTGCGGAGTATCGATGCTCACCGCCGCATCTTCAACGATGATGGCCCGTGCCCTGTGCCCGTGAATGGAATGGGTTTCCAAAAAGGCCTGCGTGCGCACCGCATAGGCCAGGCCATTGCGCACATAAGTCGGAGACAGGCTTTGACGATTCACGTTCGGACTGGCCTGGGGCATGACAAAACTGGCCGCCCCTTGCCCATCCAGCTCGAACTGTTTCAGGGGATGGAAGCAGACGGGCACCCGCGACACCGTAAAGGCGGCATCCCATTCATCCTCCTCTGCCGCAAGCACCGTTTCGCGCACTACGGCCGTGGTGCGCAAAGGCGAGGTCGGCTCCAGCAAGGCCAGGGTATCGAAAACCTCCCCCCGGCTTGCGAAAGTCTCAAGGGTATGGCCGATGGCATCCGCCACCAGGGCCGTATCGGAGGCCAGCCCGGCGGGGCGCAGCCAGGGGGTTTCAACGCCGAAACGCGCCGCCTCGGCGGCATAGTCCGGGCTGTCGGTTGAGACGAAAATACGCGCAAACAGTCCGCTCTCACGCGCACATTCGATAGCCCGCCCCAGGAGTGAAATCCCGCCGATCTTGCGGATATTCTTGTTCTTCACCCCCTTGGATCCGGCGCGCGCCGGTATCATCGCGATACGTGTGAAATCAGCCAAGAGCCTGTCCTTTTGTTTTGCGGTTTGTTTTCTTGCATCTTATACAGGCGGCGATCAATATCGCCACGGCCATTCTTTTCCCCTTCGATCAACACCATCTGGTGGAAAGCCCCATGTCCCTGAACAAGATCCTCTATCTGCCCGTGGAAACAGCAGCGCGAGAACTGGACGCCAAGCTGCTGATGGCCCTGTTTGCCTCCGGCCATGGATTTAAGGTGATTGTCGGCAGCCATGTGCGCATTCACAACCGTATTCACCAGTTCACACCGGGCATTTACATTGGTCATCTTTTCAACCGGCGGAAAAAGCGCATTTTTTCAATCCTGCGCGATCTGGGTTTCGCCATTGCCGCCTGGGATGAGGAGGGCCTGGCCTGGATCAATGCCGAAACCTATTCAAGGCGCAGGGTCTGCCCCCAGACCCTGGCCATGGTGGAGCGTGTCTATGCCTGGGGAGAACAACAGGCAGAGGCCATGGGAGACATTGCCCGCAAGGCCGGTTTGCACATCAAGATTCTGGGCAACCCCCGGCAGGACATACTCTCCCCCCTACTGCGCCCCCTCCATGCCGAAAGGGCCGCCAGGCTGCAGCGGGAACTGGGTGATTTCATACTGTTCAACTCGAATTTCGGCTGGATCAACCATGCCAGAAATCCCCGCGTTTCCCTGACCCGTACGGATGAGGAATTGACCGCCATTGCCGCGCTTTCGGGGCATGACGAAAGCTATGTTCGCTTTCGCTATGAAATCTTCCGTGCGTTTTGCCGTCTTCTGACCCAGGTGGCCCAGGCCATGCCGGAACGAACCATCGTCGTGCGGCCCCATCCTTCGGAAAATCACGAAATATGGCGCCAGGCCACGCAAGGTCTGAAAAATGTCGTGATTCGCGCCGATGCGGATCTCGTACCCTGGCTCATGGCGGCCGGCGCCATGATCCACAACGGCTGCACCACCGCGGTGGAATCCGCCCTGCTGGACAAGCCCTCCATCATGTATCGTCCCATTGATGGAGGCAAATTTGAAATCCGCCAGCCGCTGGAAACATCCATTTTGGCCGAAACCGGGGAAGAGGTCCTTGCCCTCCTGAGAAAAAACCAGCCCCCCCCGGAAGCCATCCGCCGCATCCATGACAATCTCTCTTCCATGGCCGCCCAATGGAACCGGGGCCTGGCCAGTGAACGCATTGCCAGGGATCTGGAAGACATGTTCCAGACCGCCAATCCGCAAGCTTCGCTCCCCTTGCGCCTGCGCGGACAGCTTCACGCCCGTGCCCGCGCCATGGTCAAGGCCTACAAGGCGCGCTTTTCTCCCAAATCCTCCTCCAATCCCGCATATATCGATCAGAAGTTCCCCCACATGGACATCCGGGAAATCAGAACACGGCTTGAAACCCTCGCCCGCCTCGTGAAATTGCCCACACCGGATGTGCAACAGCTCGATTCCCGTCTTTGGCGGGTCACGCCGCCACGGCCATGAAAGCCGCCAGACACCTCTGTTTCCACCGCCATAACGACAGCCCTGTTGCCCAGGGGCATGACCTTTTGCTATCGCATGTTCCATGCCTGACCTTGCCATCATCCTGGATCTGGACGGCACCTTCGCCGACACCGCGCCAGATCTGATCTCCGTGGCCAATGAGATTCTCGCCGCCATGGGGGCCGGGCCGGTGGATCCGCACAACGGCCGCATCGCCGCAGGCCAGGGCGCGCGCCGCATCATCGAGACCGCCTTGCAAGAGCAAGGCCGCCCGCTGCCACAAGAGAGCCAGTGGCCGGATATCATTGCCCGTTTCATCGCCAGCTATGAATCGCGCATA